>JBJEIV010000266.1:0-2073 GCA_051877395.1 Candidatus Ornithomonoglobus sp. | reverse complement strand
AGACATCTGTTGCAAAGCTTCGTGAAATGGGTGTTCTGGAGCATGAATACAGGCAGACAAGAGATATCAACAAGAGGAAGCTCAGAGCGGTAAGGCTTGCGGCGGAGCCGGATGAGGCGCAGGCGTTCTATGATAATTCAAAATCAAAAATTCAGAAGCGTATGCTGTCTATCCTTATGAAAAATGAATTTCTTTCCGCCGCCGATCTTGTGCGGTTTTCGATGGGAAATTACAGCGCGCTTTCTGCCCTTGTAAAAAAGGGAATGGCAGAATTTTTTGATTTGTATATTGACAGGCCGGTATATGATGCGGAAGAAAGACTGAGCGTACCGCCGGAGCCTACGCCGGAGCAGGCGGCGGCAATATCCGCCATAAACTCGGCGATCGACGAAGCGGACGGAGAAACAATACTTCTCCACGGTGTAACGGGCAGCGGAAAGACCGAGGTTTTTATGCGCTCCATCGCCCATGCCGTTGAGCTGGGGAAGACGGCGCTTTTGCTTGTGCCGGAAATTTCTCTTACTCCACAGATGGTATCGCGCTTTGTATCGCGTTTCGGAGCAAGGATCGCGATACTTCACAGCGGGCTGTCGCTTGGAGAGCGCTATGACCAGTGGAGCCGTATCATGAACGGCGATGCCGATATAGTAATAGGCGCAAGGAGCGCGGTTTTTGCGCCCCTTGATAACATAGGAATTATAATAATAGACGAGGAGCATTCGGACACCTATAAATCCGAAATGAGTCCGAGGTATCACGCGCGCGAGGCTGCAATATACCGCGCGCAGATGAACGGCGCGGTAACGCTCCTTGCGAGCGCAACGCCGTCAATGGAGAGCTACAACAAGGCGAAAAATAAGGAATACAGACTGCTTGAAATGAAGCGAAGGTATAACGAGAACCGTATGCCGGAGATTGAAATTGTAGATATGCGCGCCGAGCTTGAGCGCGGCAATAAGAGTATGTTCTCAAAGCGGCTTTATGAGGCGGTCAGAAGCAATATCAAGCGTAAGGAGCAGACAATACTCTTTATGAACAGGCGGGGGTATTCAACGTTTGTTTCGTGCAGAAAATGCGGCTTTGTGCCGCAGTGCCCCAACTGCAATATTTCGCTTACCTATCACAGCTACGACAATACGCTCAAATGCCACTACTGCGGACACAGACAGCCAAATTATACAAAATGTCCCGCCTGCGGCAGCAAATATATACGCTACTTCGGCGGCGGAACGCAGCGGGTCGAGGAGGAGGTCAGAAGGCTTTTTCCTGACGCTTCAATCATAAGGCTTGACGCGGATGTAACCGGAAGGAAGAACGCGCATAAGGAGATTCTTGACAGGTTCGACAGGGAGAAGATAGATATTCTCATAGGCACCCAGATGGTCGCAAAGGGACTTGATTTTGCAAATGTGACGCTTGTCGGCGTTGTATCGGCGGACACAATGCTTCACATAAACGATTTCAGAAGCGGGGAGCGCACATTTGATACGCTAGAGCAGGTTTCGGGCCGCGCGGGACGCGGAGAGAAGGGCGGCAGGGCGATAATACAGACCTACGACCCTGATAATTTTGCAGTTAAGCTTGTTAAATCGCATGATTATATAACCTTTTATAATAAGACCTGCGCTGAGCGCAGAGCGATGTGGTATCCGCCGTTTTCGGAAATGATATGCGTACGCTTTACCGATACGGACAACGAAAGAACGCGCCGCGCCGCCTTCCGTTTCAGGGAGCTGTTCGGTGATATAACAAAGATAAGGCAGCGTATCGCAATTCTTGGTCCTATACCGTCGCAGATCGCAAAGATCAAGAACCAGTACCGTTGGCAGATCATCATCAAATGCGACGCGATGGATGAGCTTAACGAAAGGCTTTGCGCCGCGCAGCGAGGACTAAAGGAAGACAAGCGCTATGAAAGCGTAGTGGTTTCGATCGATAAGAACCCTATAACGATATATTGAGAAAGGAAGATTTTAATGGCAATTCGTCAGCTGCGTCTGCGTGAGGATGAAATACTCAGAAAGCAGTGCAAGGAAGTAAAAAAGTTTGATGAAAAGCTCGGAATACTGCTTG
>JBJEIV010000265.1:0-2073 GCA_051877395.1 Candidatus Ornithomonoglobus sp. | reverse complement strand
TCCTCTACACAGATTCCCGTATTTTCGAATTTCCTCGCTATATAAACAACAAGCCTCAGGTTGCGCTCCGTCAATTCGCTCTTAACTGAATTATCTCCGTTTCCGAGCTTTTTTATCAATCCTTCCTCCTCTTCCTTTGACAAAGGCGGCGGGAGCACATCCGCGCCGCATATGTAAAACACATCGCCGTCAGCGCTCTTCTCACCCGCTATACAAATAAACCTTCTTGTAATTTCCTTTATTAATCCCATTATCCTTTCTCCTGCTCAATTATATTTCGCCCGCAATTCCGTTATACTTACCTTTAAAGCTTCTGTTTGTAACCGCCAGAGCCGCCGCTGCATCTCTGCCGTCAACACGGCACCCCTCCGGCTCAATAACAGGCAGCGCGCCGCTTTTTCCTATTGTGCCGTATGTAATAAACGCCTCAGCATTAGCCATAAGCTCGTCATAGCTTCCGCAGCCCGATATTGCAAGACCTGTCGCCAAATCGGTTAAAATTACTGTTCTTCCGTGGTATTTCAAAAGATTTCCGCTGTCATACAGGGCTGTAAATTCCGTGGCTTTTCCCTTGTGGATCACGGTAATTCTCCGGTATTTTTTCTTCATATCCGACAGTTTTTTATACAGCAGCACAGCCGGGTATGACGCAATGTAAAATACCGCCGTGACAGGCTCGGATGCAAACAGTGTTACCGCTCCTTTTGCAAGCTCCGCGCTGCCTCCGCTTAGCGACACGGCCGCGATTGTAAGACCCTCTACCGCTAAGCACAAAAGCATAAGCTGCGCCGTATCGTGTACAAGCTTTCTTCTGCCGAATGCGATAAAGCATATCAGCGCAAGAGCCGGTATCCTCAGAATATGAGGCATTGCCGCCGCTGCTTCGGCGGCGGCATAAACTCCTCCGGCGGCGGCTGCCGCGATTATGCGTCTGTGACGTGTTTTTATTCCTGACAGAATACTATAGGAATACAGCATCAGCAGCTGTGATGCCATATTTACGGCAAAGATTTCATCAACATAAATTTTCATCAATCCTCTCCTGACCTGTGAAAACATTATACAACTTATCAGGCAAGCAATTTGTAGAAATCCGTTGTCGAATGCTCTAAACCTCCCGACAAAATCCCCCACAAAAAAGGCGCAAAAAAAACACTGCCGGAAAGAATGTCCGACAGCGGCTTCCTCATAATCAGCCTGAAACAGTCAAAGCCGATAAATAAAAACTCATTTCATCATTCTGCTTATATTATTTTTATATTCCTTCGGCGTCATTCCGTATACAGCCTTGAATATACGGTTGAATGTCCGAAGCGACTCAAAGCCGGAAAGGCGGCTTATCGTGGTAAAGGTCTCGCTTGATGTGCGTATAAGCGAGGCCGCGTATTCCGCGCGTATAATACCCAGGTAATTCCTCAGGTTCATATTGAATTTCTCTGTGAATATTTTTGAAATATAGCATTTACTTACATTAAAACGCTCCGCCAGAGTATCGCGCGTTATGCTCTCGGTGAAATTTTCCTCTATGTATTTTACAAGCTTGTACGCGATATCCTCAACAGGCGCGTCGGTCGCGGTGTCAAACTGAATTATGTCCATGATATATGACAAAATGACGCACGTCCACGAAAATTTTATTTCCTGCCCGCTGTCGGGGCTGACCGCGTTTAAGGCAAATCTCAGCTCCGGCGAAATCTGACCCTCATATATCATAGGCGAATGGGGTCTTAGCTTTTTAAAATCGGGAAAAAGCGAGCCGAATAGCTTCGGGTCGCAAATGAGAATTAAAACGTCCGCTTTATCTCCGCCGCCGCAGTATGAATGAACCGTGTCGGGAAAAATTATCATGCCGTTCCCCTCGGCAACGCAGTAATCTGTACCGCGCAGCCTTACGCGCTGTCTGCCGGATATGACATACAGTATTTCTATGTACTTATGGATATGCTCTGGAAAACCCAGCTCGTAGTTGTTTCTTTTTACGGTTAAATCCGTCTGTCGTATTTCGTACATCGGCAGCATTCCGCTTCACTCCTTATATATATACAGTATACTTTTTGGCTAGTTTTCTATCCT
>JBJEIV010000264.1:0-2076 GCA_051877395.1 Candidatus Ornithomonoglobus sp. | reverse complement strand
ATAAAAATACGATAGTGTTCGGAATTGGTCCTGCCGGAACGGGAAAGACCTACCTGGCGGTTGCAAAGGCGGTAATGGCTCTCAAGCGACGCGAGGTAAGCAGAATAATTCTTACAAGACCTGCCGTTGAGGCGGGAGAGAAGCTCGGCTTTCTGCCCGGAGATTTACAGAACAAGGTTGACCCGTATCTGCGGCCGCTATATGACGGTATGTATGAAATGCTCGGCGGCGAGGGCTTTCTAAGGTATCAGGAGCGCGGTGTGATCGAGGTTGCGCCTCTGGCGTATATGCGCGGAAGAACGCTTGACAATTCCTTTATAATTCTTGACGAGGCTCAGAATACAACACCGGAGCAGATGAAGATGTTTCTGACGCGTATAGGCTACGGCTCGCATGCGATCGTAACAGGAGATATAACCCAGATAGACCTGCCGGGAGACAAGCGTTCGGGTCTGAAGGAAGCGATGAAGATACTCGGCGGAATTGAAGGGATCGCGTTCTGCAAATTTACGGATAAGGATGTAGTGCGTCATCCGCTTGTACAGGCTATTATAAAGGCGTACGCTAAATACGACGAGGAAAAGGAAAAGAGAAAGAGGAAGCCGAATGGTTGAATTTATTTTTGAGAATGAAACAGATGAGGAAATTTTGCAGGCTCAGCTTGAGGAATTAAAGCGCGTATGCGAAGCGGTAATGGTGGGCGAGGAATGCAACTTTGACGCGGAAATAAGCCTTACCTTTACCGATAATGACGGCATACATGAGATCAACAGGGAATACCGCGGCATAGACCGCCCCACAGATGTGCTGTCGTTTCCGATGCTTGAATTTGACGGAGAGGAAACGGACGCTGAGTTTGAAACGGAGGACGGGCTTGTGATGCTCGGTGATATTGTAATCTCAATAGAGCGCGCAAGGGAACAGGCGAGGGAGCTTAACCACAGCCTTCGCCGCGAGCTGGCTTTTCTTACGGCTCATTCAATGCTTCATCTTCTCGGCTGGGATCATGTTGATGATCCTGAGGGCGAAGCGTATATGATAGAAAAGCAGAACGAAGCTTTGACAAAATTAGGACTGACAAGAGAAATAGAGGAGTTTTGACCCGAACGGAAGGGACAAAACGGAAAGGAAACGAATGGAGAACAAGTTTAAATCAGGCTTCTGCGCGTTGATCGGAATGCCTAACGTGGGAAAATCCACATTGCTCAATACTATAGCGGGACAGAAAATAGCGATAATATCGGATAAGCCGCAGACGACGAGAAATAAGATACTTGCGGTTTACTCAACGGCGCATGAGCAGATCATATTCACCGATACACCGGGAATACACAACCCCCACAACAAGCTCGGCGAATATATGGTAAAGGTTGCAAACGAGAGTATGCGCGACACTGATGTTGTAATTTTTGTGGTTGACGCAACACGCGGCATAAGGGATAAGGAGCGCGAGATCGCTGAAAATATTGACAAGCTCGGAATCCCGTGCGTGCTTGTAATAAATAAGATCGACATGGTCAAGAAGGAGGACCTTCTTCCGATGATTGCCGATTTTTCGAGCATAAATGAATTTGACGATATAATCCCGATAAGCGCGAAGGACAATGACGGCGTTGACAGACTGCTTTCGGTAATAAGACAATATCTTGAGGAGGGACCTATGTTCTATGATGAGGACATGGTTACCGACCAGCCGGAAAAGGCGATCGCGGCGGAGATTATACGCGAAAAAATGCTGTGGCTGCTTGACAAGGAGGTCCCTCACGGAATAGCGATCGAGATTACGCGCATGAAGGAGAAGGACAAGCTCACGACCATAAACGCCACGATCTATTGCGAGCGCAAGAGCCATAAGGGCATTATAATAGGAAAGAACGGTGAAATGCTCAAAAAGATAGGCACGCTTGCCCGCGGCGATATTGAAAAGATGCTTGATAAGAAGGTATATCTTGAGCTGTGGGTAAAGATCAAGAACGACTGGAGAAACAGCGATTTTCTGATTAAGAATTTCGGTTACAGGGACGACGATGAAATCTGATGGATGATTTAATATTCAGAGGAATAATAATCAAGCAG
>JBJEIV010000263.1:0-2076 GCA_051877395.1 Candidatus Ornithomonoglobus sp. | reverse complement strand
ATTATAGTGATGTTTTTTATTGCGTGGCTTGGTATTAAAATTCGTTATGGCAAGGCATCATCACGCTTTAAGCGCGGTTTGTATCATATTTCGCTCGCAACAGAGGAGATAAACGAAAAGCTCGGAGGTGTGCTTCAGGCAAAGAATATAGTATTTTCTGATGATTCGGCAGTTCCGGGAATACCATTTGCCGTTGTGCATAATAGCGGCATATATGTTGTTGAATATCACAAGTATTATGAAAGAGCTGATTATACTCGTCAGCAAAGACAGCTGCAAAAGCTTGTGAAAATCACCGAAGCTGACCGATACAGCATACATTTTTTGAATATATACAGTAAAAATAAAGACAATGTGAATACAGGCAGCGATGATATTCAGATACGTGAATATAAAAAGGAAATGACAGCAATGCTTAAAACGAACAATCCTGTACTGACAGATGAGGATGTCGCAAGGATACATACTATTCTCAAACGCTGTGAGTGCCGGGATTGGCAGGAGCCGGGTTATGTGCGTGGTTGGTAGTAGGTATTATCAAAATTGTACTTGAAAAGGACTTTGACGATGCAATCTGGCAGAAGTCAGCGGCATGATGACGCAGGTAAACAGCGCGTTATTCGTCAGCTTACAGCTTGTATAACGGTTTACATATACCAAAGATAAGACGGCACAGCTGCATTTTAGCGGCTGTGCCTTTTCGTATGCTGAAAATAAGCGGTATGATTTTTGCATTATTCAGAAACAATATATTCTATAGCTCCGTTTTCTTTTTCAAAGCGTCTTATTTCACAATTAATAAGATAAAGGATTTCGCCGTTAATGGAACGCCCTTCATATTCTGAAATATATTTAAGTTTAGCAAGCATTTCATCAGTACATCTCAGACCTATATGTTTATTCTTTTCAGCCATAATAACTCTCCAATCAAATTTATCCTGTCATATCTGCGAGGTGATAAACAAATTTTCATAATAGATTTTATCACTATTTTTTTCGAAAATGTTATTTTGTACTTGATTTAAGTACAAAATAGTTGTATAATGTACATATAATTATTTGGAAACGGAGGATATATTATGGATATTAAAGTTGAACTGTTAAAAAATGAGGTTGCAGAATTTATCACCAACAGATTGAATGAAATGGATATTGACGCGGATAAAATTGCGGGTACGGCGGCAATTAAAGTTCTTTCGGAAATCAAAGATATAATACGAAATGACAGTCTGTCCGATTTTGACGTAGTTGAAAGGATCGTTGAGATATTTGAAAAGCATCATATTGATGCGGGAAGCAGGCATGATTTCGGATAAGTAAATTTATCTGACTGTTATATTTGTTGTTTGTGAAAAGCCATATTTTTGCATAAATATATTGAAAAAAATTGAAATATGGTGTATGATGTCTTTATCGGAGCGATCCGATAAGGCAAAATTTAAAAATTATACAAAAGGAGACAAACAGGATGAAAATTAAAACAGCGGTAATAATGTCATTGCTTGCGGTGATGCTTGCGTCCTGCGGAGGGTCGGTGTTTTATGAAATCAAAGATGGGAATATAATTGGATGTATAAAGGATTACAGCAAACATGATGATTTGAGCCGTATGAAGGTTACGGCGCTCAAGCGTATCATGCCTGAGCTTGATGGGGATGCGGTATTCGTGGATGTAAAAATATTGGGTGAGGCGGACGGCAAGACCTATACCCAGAATACATATGCAGTTTATGAAAGAACGGATGGCGCAGAGATTAAGCGTATTGAAACCATAGATGAATTTGCGGCGTTTGCAAGTCCGGATGATTCTGATTTTGAAGCGGTTACCGGAACTCAGGCATGGCTGCGTAAGGATGAATTTCTGCCGGAGAGCATATCGTCAGGAGATTCAACAGAAGCCTTTGATATGTATGTGTATTCTATCGGAAAGGCTAACGAAGAATTGGACAGATATGCCGCGGAGTATTTTGCGGAATAACGCGGGGTGTAACATTACATCTTTGAATTAGAGTAATAAATTATGCCTCTGTTCTTGCCTCCCTCCGGGAGGGACTCCAAGCGGCGGCAAAGCCGCCG
>JBJEIV010000262.1:0-10397 GCA_051877395.1 Candidatus Ornithomonoglobus sp. | reverse complement strand
TCGAAACCGGCACACACGCCGTTGTTTCATGGCTTGCGTGTACGGGACATGTTCCCACGTCCATAGCTTGTTTTTCATTCATAAATAATCACTCCCTAAATTTTTTAATTTACATAAACATAATAAGGCTCACCGCCATAACTGCCATGCCTCCTATGCAGCCCAGGATCATTGTGTTGCCTTTGTCGTATTCCCGCGCCATCGGTATAAGCTCCTCTATTGCGATATATACCATTATTCCGGCGATTAGTCCGAAAATGATTCCGTACATTGCGCCGCTGAGGAAGGGACGCAGCACAAGATAGCCGATTAACGCGCCGGCAGGCTCTGTAAGACCTGAAAGGAATGAAATACCAAAGGCCTTTTTCTTATTTCCTGTGGCAAAGTAAATCGGAACCGAGGTTACAATGCCCTCCGGGTGTGAAGTCTTGGTGTAAACAGAAAGGGGGCATTGTGTTGGACTTTAATGCGGATATTACAACAGAAAAAGACAAAATCATAGATTTATATGAACTGTATCTCAAATCCGAATTTACAGAGCTGCCTAACAGTATGTGGCTGGATAAATACGGAAAAATCAGAACAAAAGTTGTTTTAAAATATTTTATTGAAGAAAAAGTAAAAATGAGAACGAGAAGTGGGATTGCTCATGACCTTTCAACCAATCATTTTAAGCAGTACAAGCTTCAAAATATGTTAAGTCTGTGTTTTAATAACAGCATATTTCAAGCAGTAGATTTTCTGTATCCCGGAAAATTTATTGAAGAGATGTTCAAGGGTAAGAGAAACTATTGGGATGAGGAAATGCTTGCAGAAGAAATACGACTTATTGCTAATGCTCAGGGTAAAGAACCGTTCAGCATTCACCGCGGTAATCTTTTGACTGCACATAGATATGGACTTATATATAATATTGAAAGAAAATACGGAGGGGTTGACAAATTTATGGACAAGGCTTTTCCTCGGCAAAGATGGTGGCAAACGAGATATACGGGTGAACATATAGAATGGAACAGTGAACAGGAATATGAGGCGGTCTTATACGTTCTTAGTGAGCTGTGCAATGTGGATGTAACTGACACGGAAAAATATTATCATATCAATACGCACCATTTTACGGAAGCAGGTTTGAAAATACTGTGTAAAAAATATGATTACAATATTTTTGATTTGATACACACGCATTTTCCAAGATTGAAAATCTCAAATATCAAGGCAGCAGCATATAGAATTATATCACCTGATGGAGTAATATATGAAACCATTAATATCACGCAGTGGGTTAAAGATAACAGACATTTGTTTGCTACATGCGCATCAGACAAGGCTGTTGCGATTGGACTAAGGGAGACTGCAAGAAAGAACAGTAGAAAAAGATTTTACTATGGTTGGAGAGCAGAAAAACACATATGATAGTTGACGAACTGCTGAATGTAAACCTTATAGCAGCCGCGTAAGAAGTGAACATAACCGTAAAGCCGCAGAAAATCACCCTGCGGCTTTTGCAATATCTGATTTCAAAGGAGAGTTAAAACTATGTGTATATCAATTATGGACAAAATACCGTCATTTACGTTTTTCAAGATGCCAAAACAGCTGTTTATTGACGAGGAACTCAAAAAGCTTTCAATGGGTGCGAAGCTTCTTTATGGCTTATTCCTTGACCGTTTATCACTGTCACAGCGCAATGGCTGGTACGATAAAGACCGCAGACTGTATATTGTATTTCCCCGTGAGGAGATAAAGGATAAGCTTAACTGCTGTAATGCCACAGCGGCAAAAATATTAAAGGAACTTGAGAGCAATGGTCTTATTTCACGGAAGCAGGGATTTTCAGCAAGTATTATCTATATAAATATGCCGGAAGATAAGCCGGTAGAGAGTGAGCCGCAGTTATCCGTAGGTGTCGTAGGTGTGGATAACTTAGAAACTAAGTCATCGGAATCAGAAGATTTTGTTGCTGACGAGGCTACTTTTGCAGACACCGCAGTTCAGAATATAAACACCGAGGTTCAAAATTCAGACGGAGGAGGTATAAAAAACAGACCGACGGGGGTTCATAAAACAGACACTAATAAGACTGAAAATATTAAGACTGATGATATTAAGACTGAGTATAATAATTTATTTGATATAGATAGAGATAGGCTGTCCTTCATCAAATCAAAATATGACAGTATAAGAGAGCATATATCCGCTGATACCTTATCCGGATTTTACGGCAAGAGCATAGTAGACAATCTTGTAGAAAACATCGCTGAGATAGCACTGGTGCATGATGACGGCAGAGGATATTACAAGGTTTCGGGAAAGCGTTATCCGATCAGTCTTGTAAAGCTGCGGTTTTCGGAGATTGACTATGACATTGCCGATTATGTGCTGAACAGCCTGAAGCATAACTGCAGGGACGCATCTAAGGTCAAGGAGTATATCATAGCTTCGGTGTTTAATGCAGCCGACACTATAGATATAAAATCACAAATAGATGCGAAGCATGAAATGGAGAGCGGTAATGTAGCGGAATTTATCAGAACACGATTAGAGAGGAGGCGCGCGGCATGAGCAGAAAGTCGTTACAGACATATACAAGTGCAGATTTAAAGGCTTTGTTTACAATCTTGGTACATAGAGTTTATCCGGCATATAACATAAGCGCATGGAAGTCTGACGGCAGCTTTGCAAGAGTGAACATTTCCGTTGGCACTAAGAAATACAGGGCCGTGCCTGTGAATTTTACAAGTACCGGGGACGGTTTTATGTTTGAGATATTTTTATCGGCTGATAACAAAAAGGAGCTGCGTTTGACAGATACCGAGTTTTACAGGCTGATATGCGATATAAGGAATGACAGACCGGACGAGATAAACAGCTATATGGCGCGGTTTGCAAATACCAAAGATGAATTGTTTTACTGATGATGAGATTTACTGTGAAGAGAGGTGACTGACTATTGGGAGTGCCATATGAAAAACGGTTATCGCCGGACACAAAGAAAAATCAGGCCATGGTATTCAATGAGCTTGTAAAGCGGATAATGCAGGGATATGTGTTTACTGACTTAATACCCGATACAAGGGCATTGTTCGTAACAAATGTCATAACGCCTGATAATAAATGCTATAAAAATGTGGTTGTAAGCTGCGGCGTTACGGATAAAAGCATGGTATTCACCATATTCTTGCCGTCTAAGGAGATAAAAACCATACGAATAGGGTGTGATGATGTATGCCGTCTGCTCTGTTTGATTCGGAGCGAGCAGACAGCACGGATAACAGACTTTATAGATAACCTATCAAAAAAGGAGGGAGAAGCCGGTGTATAACAGGCAGCGTTTTTATCTGCTAATACCGCCGTAGCAGAATATAGGTCAAAGGAGTGAACGCTATACAGGAAGAAGTTAATCAAAAAACAATAGCTTTTGCAATAAAAGCGGCTAAAGTGACTTCCTCTGTGCTGAAAAAAGCTATGATTGCTTACCTGCGCCACCATAGAAATAAAGCACAGAAAAAAGCTGCACAGATACCGCACGGCAAGGTGAAGATAAAAGACCTGATAGGGCAGAACTCAGGGATTGAGAACATTGAAATCACGGACAAGAATATAAAATCATTTGAGAAAGTAGCAAGGAAGTATAATATTGATTATTCCTTAAAACGGGATAAATCGCAGGTACCTCCAAAATACTATGTGTTTTTCAAAGCACATGATACCAATGCTATTACAATGGCGTTTAAGGAGTACACGCAAAAAACATTAAGCAAGACCAATAGGCGTCCGTCACTCGTTAAACGTATACACAGAAATATGCAGATGGTAAATCAGCGGCAGCAAAGACAGCGCATCCGCGAAAAAAATCATGAGCAGGAGCATTAATAAAATTAAGTGCAAGATTGATTTTAAGCGGCTTTGCTCAAATATAACACAGCGGGTGAATCTTAGGAAGGTCATTCTACCTAACCTTCCGTATGTCTTTATCTTCTGGCTGATAAATAAATTCTCTCAGGCTTACCGTATTACGAACGGCAATAACCTGTTTGAAAAGCTTACAGCATATTCCGGTTCAGTGAATACAGTGTTTGAAAGACCGATGTTGAGCTTTAACGGTCATGATTTATTATGCGGACTCATAGGAGCAATCCTTGTCCGCCTTTTTATTTGGCAGAAATCAAAGAATGCCAAGAAGTATCGTAAGGGTGTCGAATACGGTTCCGCACGCTGGGGAACGGAAAAGGATATAAAGCCGTTTAAAAATCCTGTTTTTCAGAAAAACATTCCGCTTACCGCAACAGAGTCATTGACAATGGAGAGCCGTGCGAATCCTCCGAAAAATTCGAGAAACAAGAATATCCTTGTAGTGGGAGGCTCCGGCAGCGGTAAAACCCGATTTTTTATAAAACCGTCGCTGATGCAGATGCACAGCAGTTATGTTGTAACTGATCCGAAGGGCACTGTATTGGTAGAGTGCGGCAAGCTGTTAGCGGACAACGGCTATAAGATTAAGGTGCTCAATACTATCAACTTCAAAAAATCCATGAAGTATAACCCCTTTGCTTACATACGGAGTGAGAAGGATATATTGAAGCTTGTAAACACCATAATCGCCAACACCAAAGGTGACGGCGAAAAATCGGGAGAGGATTTCTGGGTGAAAGCCGAACGCTTGTATTATACAGCGTTGATAGGCTTGATATGGTATGAAGCTCCGCCGGAAGAGCAGAATTTCTCAACACTTCTTGAGCTGATAAACGCAAGTGAAGCAAGAGAGGATGATGAGAATTTTAAAAATGCCATTGATTTGGAATTTGAGGAGCTTGAAGCGCGGGAACCGGAGCATTTTGCTGTAAAGCAGTATAAGAAATATAAGCTTGCGGCAGGAAAGACTGCAAAGAGTATACTTATCAGCTGCGGTGCAAGATTAGCGCCGTTTGATATTAAGGAGTTGCGTAAACTCATGGAATATGACGAAATGGAGCTTGATCTGCTCGGAGAGCGTAAAACGGCAATGTTCATTATCATATCCGACACCGACGATACCTTTAACTTTGTTGTATCAATATTGTATACGCAGATGTTTAATTTGCTTTGTGATGTAGCAGATGATAAACACCACGGGCGTTTACCCGTTCATGTTCGTATATTGGCTGACGAGTTTGCAAATATCGGTCAGATACCGAAGTTTGACAAGCTTATAGCTACTATCCGAAGCCGTGAGATTTCAGCATCGATCATCCTTCAGTCACAATCACAGCTAAAGGCGATATACAAAGATAATGCCGACACAATTACGGGCAACTGCGATACAATGCTATTCCTTGGCGGTAAGGAAAAAACAACATTAAAAGAATTGTCCGAAACATTAGGCAAGGAAACCATAGAACTTTATAATACATCCGAAACACGGAGCAATCAGAAGTCATATGGGCTGAACTATCAGAAGCTCGGCAAAGACCTGATGTCACAGGATGAGCTGGCAGTTATGGACGGCGGTAAATGTATTTTACAGATACGCTGCGTAAGACCGTTCCTGTCTGATAAATACGATATAACCAAACATCCGAACTATAAATACCTGTCAGACTACGACAAGAAAAACGAGTTTGATATTGAGAAATTTGTCAGCACGAAGCTGATATTGAAGCCTGATGATGAGGTGGATATGTACGATATGGGAGATATTAAACCGGAAACTACAGCGGATGAAGCAGCGGCATCGGAAACCGTACAGGACAACACTGAGGACAAAGCTCCGCCGGAGCAGAACACAGAAGATACACAGGAAAATGAAGTAGAAAATATTAATGAAATCGAGGATTAGTGAAATGATTAAGGTATCGGAGATTATACATGCTGAGCTTGATTTACGAAAAAAGGCAGAACAGTATATGGATGCCGTAACGGCGAATATTTTCAATGTAAACATATTTGATTTGCATGAATGTGAAAATTGTATAAATCAGAACGAGTGCGCGGACAGACGCGAAATGCTCGGAATGTATCACGAGTTTAAGGAGAGCGTAAAGCCGCAGGCTGAAAAAGCTGCGGAAGCGCTGGCAAGGGCGAATCTGCTTCGTCTGAAATTAGAAGAAAGGAGATAAGCCGGATATGGGAGAATTGTAAGTACATAAGAGGTAAAGAAAAATATACTCCCGAAAAAAATCCGGAAAAAGAAACATGAGTTTTTTTGCTTCATCAATAGGAACCTTACAGACGCTTGTAACCGCGATTGGCGCGGGCCTTGGTGTCTGGGGATTAATTAACTTACTGGAAGGGTATGGAAATGACAATCCGGGCGCAAAGTCGCAGGGTATCAAGCAGCTTTGTGCGGGTGGAGGTATTGCCCTCATCGGAATGACGCTTGTGCCCACCCTTTCGGGACTTTTCGGATAAAAGGTGATTAATTTATGGATTTCATCTGGAACGCGATTAAGGATATGCTCAAAAGCATTATCAACGCTAATCTAACCAATATGTTCACAGATGTAAATAACAATGTAGGTACGATTGCAGGTCAGGTCGGAACTACGCCGCAGGCATGGAACAGCAGTGTCTTTAACATGATAAGAAATCTGTCAGACACTGTTATCCTGCCTATTGCGGGATTGATACTGACGTTTGTATTGTGCTATGAACTCATAACGATGGTAACGGATAAGAACAATATGCATGATGTGGATACATGGATATTTTTCAAGTATTTGTTTAAGGCTTGCGTGGCTGTATATCTTGTTTCGCATACCTTTGACATAACAATGGCGGTATTCGATGTTGCACGGCATATAGTAAGCGCGGCATCTGGTTCCATATCACATGATACGCACATAGATATTGCAACGGCTCTTACGAATATAGATGCAGAGCTTGATACACGTAATATCGGAGGTCTGGTGCTGCTTGTTATGGAAACGGCGCTTATCAGCATGGCAATGAACATAGTAGGCATTGTGATAACGATTATTCTTTACGGAAGAATGATAGAGATATACCTTGTCATATCAGTAGCGCCGATACCATTTTCCACGTTCACAAACAGAGAATGGGGTTCAATCGGAAATAACTATGTGAGAAGTCTTCTTGCGTTAGGCTTTCAAGGATTCTTTATGATGGTTTGCGTAGGTATTTATGCAGTGCTTATACAAGGCTTTACAGTGACCATCGACCTGCACACTACATTGTTTTCAATAGCGGCATATACGGTTATATTATGCTTTACACTGTTCAAAACGGACAGCATATCAAAAAGTATTTTTAATGCTCACTGATAAAGAAAATCAGGGAGCGGAAGGGAGTAGAGAATGGCTACTATCATCAGCAGTACCATTTGCTTATTCGCCGGCGCATTTATCGGAGTAACAATTATGTCGGCGTTATTTATAGGAAGAACAAAAACGGAGGCAGCAGAAAATGAGAAAGAATAAAATAGTTAGCTGTATATTATCGGCGGTAATGGCAGCAGGCACATTGCCGTCAATGTTTCCGTGGGTAACAACATATGCAGCACAGTCAAATGAATATGTTGATCCGGCAGACAGCTGGATTGAAGCCAACGGACGTACCGATGAGCTTGATATGAACGCAACGACAACGTATGAAACAACATACTGTCCGAACTGCGGCTTTGACACAACGATACTGACATACAGAGTACCGGAATATACAAAGTCGGGTGAAACGGCATTGAACAGAAATGTCATGTATTCAGACGGTACATGTATAGACGGAAAAACCATCGAAAATCTTGACAGCGGAACACCGGGCGTTAATGCATATTATACAGGGTGGCACTGGACAAAAACTGTATGCCAGACCTGCGGAATATGTAACTCGGTTGAGGGTTCGGGGAATTACTCATATAATAAGAATGTATACAGTCTTAATCCGTGTGACAGCAACTTTTTTGAGGATTTCGATAATACAACATATACATCTTATGACAGTATGTATCACACAACACTTTTAAAGAAAGGTCAGTTTTGCCACTTTTGCAAGGGAACCTTTGCAAGAGCGACAGAGGAGATGGAAGCACATGATTTTGATGAAACGGTGGATGCACAATTAGGTAATCAGCGTTTTCATGTAACAGGCACCTGTGAGGAATGCGGATATATCAAAAACGCATATATAGCAGCAAAATCGGTTGTTCAGAGCTATTACGGCAAGGTTGACGGAATGGCGCATACAATAACGCTTACGGACTTATCGGAGGACGGCGTTAATACATCAATCCGCTACGGAACAGAAGCGGGAAAATGCAATAAGACCTCCGCCCCGAATTATACGGATGAGGGATATTATCCCGTATACTATGAAATCACATACTCATACAGCGGAGAGAGCATGACGGAAAACGGAGTGTCATATGTGTGGCTGATTGCGGACAATAATGATGATAACCTTTCGGTCACGAGCACCGAAACACCGCACGTTCACGATTATCGTTTTCTTGAAACAGTACGCCCTACCTGTACGGAGTTAGGCTATGACCGTTTCCAGTGCAGCGGCTGCGGAGCCTTGCAGAAAACAAATTATGTTCCGGCAACAGGACACGATTATGACACTATAGTAATTCGTGAAGCAAGCTGCCAGCAGGGCGGTCTTGAATTGCATATGTGTAAAAGCTGCGGAAGCTATTATACAGAAAGCACCTCAATGACAGACCACACCTATACAACAAATATTGTTCCCGCAACTTGTACTATGAATGGCTACACCGAACATGTCTGTATTGACTGCGGATATAAATATATCACGGATTTAACTCCGCTTGCAAAGCATGATTACAGAGAAAAGGTAACAGCTCCGACCTGCAAGGTAAAGGGTTATACTACATATACCTGTGCTGCTTGCGGCGACACATATATTTCAGATTATACTGAGCCGCTCGGACACGATTGGGACGATGGGCATACAGTTACAAACTCAACCTGTGAGAGTGAGGGCGTTATAGAATATGACTGCAAACGCTGTGATGAAACAATGATAGCGGCAGTTTCTGCAACAGGTCACACACCCGGAGCAGAGGCAACGTGTACAGAGCCGCAGATTTGTACAGTATGCGGTGCTATTTTAGAGCTTCCGACGGGACACCATTATTCCGAAGCAGTGACAATACCGACTTGCACGTCTATGGGTTATACAACATTTACCTGTGACGACTGCGGAGCTTTATATATCGGTAATTATATCGACAAGACTGAACATCATTATCATAGTATCATTACCCCTCCGACTTGCACGGAATTAGGCTTTACGACATATACTTGTACCGAGTGCGGGGATGAATACAAGAGCGATTACACTGATAAGAAGCCGCACAGCTACAAAGCCGTTGTAACTCCGGCAACGTGTACAGCAATGGGCTTTACAATATACACCTGTGAGGATTGTGGGGACAGCTATGTTTCGGACTATACCGAAGTTTTAGAACATAACTACACAAAACAGGTTATTGAGCCGACCTGTACATCACAGGGATACACAATATATACTTGTCCCGACTGCGGCAAAGAGTATATCGGTGATGAAAAGGAGTCAACCGAACATAACTACAATTCAGTTATAACCGAACCGACTTGCGAGGAAATGGGCTTTACAACTTATACTTGCGAGGACTGTGGTTATTCCTATGTTGCGGATTACACAGACGCGAAAGGTCACGATTACAAGGAAATCATAACTAATCCGACCTGTACGGAGATAGGCTTCTCAACATTTACTTGCAAGGACTGCGGCAAAGAGTATATCGGAAACGAAAAAGCAAAATTACCGCATAATTATGATAAGGCAGTAACAGATCCTACCTGCACGGAAATGGGATATACGGTTTTTACTTGTAAGGATTGCGGCGATACATACACGGGTGATTATACTGATGCAAACGGTCACAGCTACAAGGAAACCGTAACAGAGCCGACGTGTACAGAAATAGGATTTTCAACTTTCACTTGTGAAGTATGCGGAAAGAGCTATATCGGAAATGAAACCTCAAAAACAGTCCATAATTACGAAAAGACCGTAACTGCTCCGTCTTGTACGGAATTAGGATTTACGACATACACTTGCGTTGACTGCGGCGAGAGCCACAAGAGCGACTATATCGAAGCTGCGGGGCACAAGCCGAGTGATTGGATAATTGATGCTCCGGCAACGATTGAGAATGCGGGCAGCAAGCATATTGAGTGTACCGTCTGCGGCGAAGCTCTTGAAACAGCCGAAATTCCTCAGTTAATTGATAAGGATAATTCTGATGAGGACGGTCATTCAGAGGTTGGTGATTACAGTATTCTTATCACAGATAAGAACAATAAGCCGATTTTTAATTCAGAAATCAGCATTGATAAGAACGATAATATCACAATAAAGCTTCCTGACGGCAGACTGCTTTCAGCAGAGGACATTAC
>JBJEIV010000261.1:0-2083 GCA_051877395.1 Candidatus Ornithomonoglobus sp. | reverse complement strand
CTTCTCAATAAACTGATAAAGATGTCTTGTTCCGGTACGACACGGAGTACACTTTCCGCAGGACTCATCGACCGTAAATTCAAGGAAGAACTTTGCGATGTCAACCATACAGGTGTCCTCATCCATTACGATAAGACCGCCCGAGCCCATCATTGAGCCGAGCTTTATGAGGTTATCGTAATCTATCGGCACGTCAATGTGACACGCCGGAATACAGCCGCCTGACGGACCGCCGGTCTGAGCCGCCTTGAACTTCTTTCCGTTAGGCACACCGCCGCCGATCTCCTCTACTATCTCGCGCAGCGTCGTTCCCATCGGGACCTCAACAAGACCTACGTTTGTTATCTTTCCACCGAGGGCGAAAACCTTTGTACCCTTTGAGGTGGCCGTTCCCATTGACGCGAACCATTCAGGTCCGTTTAAGATAATCTTGCACACATTCGCATAGGTTTCAACGTTATTTAAGATAGTCGGCTTGCCGAAAAGACCCTTTACTGCCGGGAACGGCGGACGCGGTCTCGGCTCGCCTCTGCGGCCCTCGATTGAGGTCATAAGCGCAGTTTCCTCACCGCAGACGAAAGCACCCGCGCCGAGTCTTAATTCAATATCAAAGGAGAAGTCCGTTCCGAAAATCCCCTCGCCTAAAAGTCCGTATTCCCTCGCCTGCTCAATCGCCACGTCAAGACGGTGAACCGCAACAGGGTATTCTGCGCGGACATAGATATAGCCCTTGTTCGCTCCGATAGTGTAGCCTGCGATAGCCATAGCCTCAAGCACCGTGTGCGGATCTCCCTCAAGGATCGAGCGGTCCATAAACGCGCCCGGGTCGCCCTCGTCGGCGTTGCAGCACACATATTTCTGGTCGCTCTCCGACGCTTTGGCAAACGCCCATTTGCGTCCTGTCGGGAATCCGCCGCCGCCGCGGCCTCTCAGTCCCGAATCGAGCATGACCTGTATAACATCGTCCGGCGTCATGGTAGTAAGCACCTTTGCAAGCGCCTGATAGCCGTCGGTCGCTATGTATTCCTCAATATCCTCCGGATCTATAACTCCGCAGTTTTTAAGCGCAACTCTTAACTGCTTTTTATAGAAATCGGTTTCCTGCAGGGATTTTACTGTTCCGTCATCGCATACGGTGCTCTCGTAAAGATATTTCTTTACAACGTTGCCGTTTATGAGATGCTCCTCAACGATTTCATGTATTTCCTCCGGCTGTACCCTCGCGTAGAACGCGCCCTCCGGGTACACGATCATAATAGGTCCCAGCGAGCACAGACCGAAGCAGCCGGTTCTTACGATTTTAACATCCTTTTCAAGCTGATGCTTTGCGATCTCGTCCTCAAGCGCGTCAATGACCTTCCGGCTGCCCGAGGAATGACATCCTGTTCCGCCGCACACAAGCACCTGATACTTGTAACCGGAATTATTCTCGGCATGCTCGTTTCGCATGGAAACTATGTTCTTTTTGCTGTCACGAATTTTATTTAATTCTTCAACGGTAAGCATTCATGTCCCTCCTTTACTTTCTGCGCTTCTTTGTGTATTTCTGCAATATCCCGTCAATCTGATCGACAGTCATTCTGCCGTATACATCATCGTCAACCATCATGACCGGCGCCAGTCCGCAGGCTCCCACGCATCGGCAGGAATCCAGCGAAAACACGCCGTCGGGCGTGCATTCTCCGCACTTGATACCGAGGCTCTTTTCAAGCCCCTCAAGAATCTTGTCCGCGCCCTTTACATAGCACGCGGTCCCGAGACAAATGCTTATGCGGTGATCGCCCTTGGGATTGAGCGAGAACTGCGAATAAAATGTCGCAACGCCATAGACCTCACTCAATGAAATACCGAGCTCCTCCGCTATTATTGTCTGCACCTCAATGGGCAGGTAGCCATAAATTTCCTGCGCCTTCTGCAATACAGGCATCAAAGCTCCGGGCTGAACCTTTTCCAGCTCAATATATTCCCTCAGCTCCGCTTCCTGCGCCTTCGTTCCCTTAAACGGAATTACAGGTTTCTGATACATTCTATGTTCCTCCTTCTTTACAGAACTGTATTACTATATATTATATCATTATTTTCG
>JBJEIV010000260.1:0-2087 GCA_051877395.1 Candidatus Ornithomonoglobus sp. | reverse complement strand
CGCCGCTCCTCATAAGCGGTACCGCTATTATATCCGATTCACCAAGTACCCTGAGCGCCTTCAAGGTAAGGAGCTCTTTATCTCCGGGACCTACACCCACACCATACAGCTTACCTTTTGTCATTCTGATTTATATCCTTTCAAGAAAAGTTTCTTATATTATAATATATAGCTTGCGGTTAATGCCGCTTTTCGCTAAATTTTCTTCATTATATGAGCTATAGAAAGCTTAGTGAAAAGCATATAATTAGCGCAGATAAAAAGCCGATCCGCTGGATCGGCAAAACAGCACAACAAATACAACGTCAGCACTATACACAAACGCCGTATCTGCATTTTATCCGTTCTCGCAGACT
Organism: Candidatus Ornithomonoglobus sp.; assembly: GCA_051877395.1. Taxonomy (GTDB): domain Bacteria; phylum Bacillota; class Clostridia; order UBA1381; family UBA1381; genus Ornithomonoglobus. The sequence continues at coordinate 1,731 of JBJEIV010000260.1, read as the reverse complement.
ACTTTGCATACTTTATGCGCCTGTATCCGGACTTATACATCATCACCTGCCCACGCCTTCCCGGTATGAACTTTCGTTCTTCCAGTGGCATACTGCGCGCAGATTCCGTAAATACCGTAGCGGAACTGTGCCGGATTCTCACGCGGCTTCCCGAGGCACAAACCCCGCGCATAAAGTAAAATATTCTTTTATACACAATAATCTCATTATACACTACAATCGAAAAAAAATAAAGAGGTTTTCGAAAAAAGTTTGGATTTTATTAAAATATGCAAAATAAAAAGCTCTGCATATATGCAGAGCCTGGCGATCCGGATGGGGATCGAACCCACGACCTCTAGCGTGACAGGCTAGCGTTCTAACCAGCTGAACTACCGGACCATTTTATCGCCTGTTGTCTCTCAACAACGAATATTATTATACACTATAATATCTGATTTGTCAAGCCTTTTTTTAAAATTTTTTTAAAGATAGAGAGGGAACACACATCCCCTCTCCATATAACAAATCATTATTCTTCCTCGTAATCGTTTATAATATATCCCGAAATCTTCTCTATTGTTCTTATCGGCGCATCCTTCGCGGTTCCCCATTCCATATCACGGTTACGATAATCAAATTTCAGAGTAAACTTATGTATATCCTCCTGAATACGGTTCAGCTCGTCAAGCTCTTTGTTTATAAGCGCTCCTATAAATTTTGCCGCCTGATCATCCTTTACACTCTTTTTACTGTAATCCACGAGCATTTTAAAGTGCTTAAGACATACACCCTTTGATTTATCAAACTTTTCACGGAAATCCGGCTCCGTTGCCCACAGATATATAAGTACATCTATGAACTTTTCCATATTATGACTGACCTTTTCACACACCATGCAGCTGCATTCTGTCTTGCCGAGAATTTCATCAATTTCGGCAACAGCCTTATCTGCGCCGCTCTTTTTAAACAATCCCGCCTTTTCCTTTTCAAGGGATTTTGCGGTTTTCTCCAGCTTTTCAAGCTTTTTTCTTATCTCTATAAGGTGAGTGTCAAGGACGAGAGACAGCGGCAGCTTATTCGTTCTTTCAAACATCTGTGCAAAATGGCGGTTACAGTAACCCTTTTCATTTGATTCCACTCTGTAATCCGGCTCCATCATTGCCGCGCCGAGCGCATACCCGACAGCCTGCTTCTCCTGCTGTTTTTCAAGCTCACAAAGCGGACACTCACAGTCCTTGTCATAAGCTTCATTTACCGGTATTGTATAAATTTTTTCTTTCATTTTGCAAGCTCCTTTATTTTCTGAACATCGCTATTGCTTCACCTATTGTTCTTATTCCGAATACTCTTATTCCCTCTGGAGGCGTCATTCCTCTTAGACACTGCTTCGGCACAACCGCTGTTTTAAAGCCGAGATTTGCCGCTTCTGTAAGTCTTTTTTCGACCTGCGCTACCGCTCTGAGCTCTCCGCCGAGACCCACCTCACCGATAAACAGCATATCCGGCGGTATTACCGAATCCGACATACTGGCGGCGATTGCCGCGCATATTCCAAGATCCACGGCTGTTTCGTCTATCCTGAGACCTCCCGCGACATTTATATAAACATCCGAGTTTGAAAGGTTCATTCTTGCGCGTTTTTCCAGAACCGCAATCAGAAGGAATACACGGTTAAGATCAATTCCTGCGCTCATTCTTCTCGGATTTCCAAAGCCCGTCGGTGTGACAAGAGCCTGGATTTCCGCCAGT
>JBJEIV010000259.1:0-2105 GCA_051877395.1 Candidatus Ornithomonoglobus sp. | reverse complement strand
CGGAAATCACCACAAAGGGCGAGGTCAAGGGCAGAATACTTGATAAGCCGGAGGGTGAAAACGGCTTCGGATATGACCCTGTATTCTACTGCCCGGAGCTGGGCAAAACCTTTGCGCAGGCGGACAGCGACGAAAAGAACAGCGTATCTCACAGAGGACGGGCGCTGCGGGCGCTTTATGATGAGCTGAAGAGTGTTATCGGTAATAAACAGTAATATATATAAAGAGAGGTAAAATAATATGATGAACGACATTTTTTTGGAAAATCTTGTTCCGCGCAAGAAGGATGCAAAGGATAAGGTTATAATCGCGCTGACTGTTTTCGGCGGTATTATACTTACTTTGTTTTTGTTTGCCTGCATGCTCGGTATTTCATTTGCTGCCGTGACCTCGGAGCAGCTTCAGAAAATATCGTCAATGACTTTCAGTATCGGACTTCTGCTTGTGGCGTTCGTATGGTACGGCGCTTATCTTATCATCAATACGCGCAATGTTGAGTACGAATATATCGTAACAAATAATGAGCTGGATATAGATAAGGTCATGTCAAAGAAGGGCAGAAAGCATCTTATAACTATAGATGTGCAAAATGCAGAATGTATGGGCAGAATTGATGATGACTCCTGCAACAGCGTATATAAAAACCCTCCCGAGGGTGTTAAGATTCTTGACTACAGCGCAAACAGCAAGACAAGCTTTACATATTTCATTGACTGCACTGTAGACGAAACCAGAAAAATTGTTCTCTGCCAGCTTACAAACAAAATGGCGGAGGCACTTTGGAGATATAATCCTAAGAACATAAAGAGATATATGGAATAAATTTTCTTTGGGGGGATTTATATGTACAAGGCGTGCTATGCTGAGGAAATGCGCGCGGTGGATCGCGCCGCGACAGAGCTTGGCTTTGTTCCGGGCATAATCCTCATGGAAAATGCGGCTCTTGCGTGTGTTAATGAGCTGAAAAAGTGCTTTGACCTTACGGATAAATCCGTCGCTGTTTTCTGCGGCAAAGGCAATAACGGCGGCGACGGGCTTGCGATTGCCCGCCACCTCTATAATATGGGCGTTCGGGTCAATATTTTTCTCGTGAGCGGGAACTCGTACAAGGGTGACGCGAAAACAAATTATGATATTGTAACCGGAATGGGAATCCCTATTGATACCGTTACCGATACGGACGGACTTGAATATATGATCCGCTCCTTTGATATTGTTGTTGACGCTATTTTCGGTACCGGAATAAGCGGTACCGTGCGCGGAATAGCGTATGATGTTATACGGTTTATAAACGAAAATGCAAAATATGTGCTTTCGGTGGACGTGCCCAGCGGCATAAACAGCGACAGCGGCGAGAGCTGCGGCGTATGCGTCAACGCGGATAAGACCGTAACCTTTGCCGGATATAAGATAGGAATGTTTATGTATCCGGCGGCGGACTGCACCGGAGAAATTGTTGTGGATAAAATCTCGATGCCGGAGATTGCGGTCAAGTCCCAGAATTTGCAAATTAATGTAACCGACGCGGAATTTGTAAGAAACACAATTCCGCCGAGAACAAATAACTCGCAGAAGGGCGACTACGGAAAGCTGCTGATAATTGCAGGCTCTCTGGGTATGAGCGGCGCGGCGTATATGGCGTCTGAGGCGGCGTTGAAATCAGGAGCGGGGCTTATAACCCTTGCGTGCTGTGAGGAGATCAGCGGCGCGCTTGAGGTAAAGACCACGGAGGTTATGACGCTTGCGGTTGACGGTACGGACGGACACATCGCATATTCCGCTGTATCGCAGATACTGCCGTGGCTTGACAGGGTAGGAGCGGTGCTCATCGGTCCGGGCATGGGCAGATCGGAGGATGCCGCCGAAGTCGTGCGCGCGGTCTTACGGCGAAGCCGTGTTCCGGTTATTGTTGACGCGGACGCGATCAACGCTGTAGCGGCAAACAAAACAATGCTTTCGGAATGCGTCTGCGATTTGATATTTACACCCCATGCAATGGAAATGTCGCGTCTTACCGGGCTTGATGTTTCATATATCGAAGAAAACAGGCTTCAGGTATCGCGTGAGTTTGCCGAGGAGAATGGCGCCGTACTGCTTTTAAAGGG
>JBJEIV010000258.1:0-2117 GCA_051877395.1 Candidatus Ornithomonoglobus sp. | reverse complement strand
GAGGTAAGAGCGGAGGTAATCGCTTTGCAGGATATGGGTCATAAGCGTCTCGCGCTCGAGGCGGGCGAGGATCCGGTAAACAATCCGCTTGAGTACATTCTTGAGTGTATCAACACAATCTATTCCGTAAAGCATAAAAACGGAGCCATCCGCCGTGTAAATGTAAATATCGCGGCGACAACCGTTGAAAACTACACAAGGCTTAAAGATGCGGGAATAGGCACATATATTCTGTTTCAGGAAACATATAATAAGAAGAATTATGAGGAGCTGCATCCGGCGGGACCGAAGAGCGATTACTGCTACCACACCGAGGCAATGGACCGCGCGCAGCAGGGCGGCATTGACGATGTGGGTCTGGGCGTTCTGTTCGGACTCTCGACATACGCCTATGAGCTTTGCGGTCTGCTTATGCACGCGGAGCATCTTGAGGCGGTGTTCGGCGTAGGACCGCACACAATAAGCGTTCCGAGACTGTGTCCGGCGGACGATATAGACGTGGACGAGTTCTCAAACGCATTGCCCGACAAGATATGGCGCAAGATAGTGGCGATTATAAGACTTGCGGTTCCGTATACAGGTATGATCGTTTCCACAAGAGAGAGTGCGGAAAACCGCAAGGCGGCGCTGGAGCTGGGAATTTCGCAGATTTCGGGAGCTTCCTCAACCTCGGTGGGCGGCTATGTTGAGCCGGAGGATCCGGAGCACAATACCGCTCAGTTTGACAGAAACGACACCCGCACCCTTGACGAGGTTGCGGACTGGCTCATACAGATGGGTTATATCCCTTCCTTCTGTACCGCCTGCTACCGCGAGGGCAGAACGGGCGACCGCTTTATGCCGCTTGCAAAATCGGGCGCGATTCAGAACTGCTGTCAGCCGAACGCGATTATGACCTTAAAGGAATATCTGGTTGACTACGCAAAACCCGAAACACGCGCGCACGGCGAGGCGCTTATTGAAAAGGAGCTGCTCAATATCCCAAATGCAAAGGTGCGCAGAATTACAATCGAAAATCTTAAAAAGATAGAGGACGGAATGAGAGATTTCCGTTTCTGATACAGAAAATGCCGCGGATGAAGGCTCCGCGGCATTTTTTTTCAGAAACGTACGGCGACAAGTAAAAAACTTGTCTGGTATTTAAAATTATTGTTTAGCAACCCATTTTCCTTGCCTCCCTCTTTGAGGGAGGTGGGCGCCATCAGGCGCTCGGAGGGAGTAATCGGGACGTAAATTGAGGATAAAACCTCAGCTTCGTGCCTGCATTCTCCCCCTTGCCGCTTCGCGGCGTTCCCCCTCCCGGAGGGAGGCAAGAACAGAGGCAGCTAAATAATAATTTAACCGTAAACAGCAGCATTCACACTATTTTCTTAAAGCCGAGTACATATATCTGGGTACACGCCCTTGCTTTGTGTATACGGAACGGTTGCCGTTTATCGCAAAGGCTATGATGCATGCGACAGCAATATATATTGTCGAGCTTATGCCAAACATTTCTATGCCTATAAACATAGGCGCTAAAAGCGTGTTTGTCGCGCTGCTGTATACGGCGGTACAGCCCATAACGACCGTCAGTTCAAAGGGAAGTCCCGTAAGCTGCGCCATAACCGCGCCAAGCGATGCGCCGATTGCCATGATCGGCATCATCTCTCCGCCGGAAAAGCCTATGATGATACAAGCGATAGTAAATACAAATTTTATTATGAAATCGTAGTAATGCGTTGTATGTGTCAGAAGAAGCTCCGAAAGCATTGACGAGCCTGTGCCGCAGTACCGCCCGTGAGATACGAATATAAGCAGAACCGCCATTATGCTGCCGCCGATAAGGATCCCTATGTAGCGGTTTTTGACCTTGCTGTCATAAAGCTCGTGCGCCTTGTGCAGCGCAACGGCGAATGATCTGCCGACAATACCGAAAACGATCGAGCACACCACAATAAGAAACGCGATCTTCGGAGTGATCGCTACGGTATATGATACCGCGTGGCTGAAGGCGGAAAGACCGCATACTCTTGATATGTAGTAGGCTGTGTATGAGCTGATGAGCGCGGGGATAAGCGCCTGATAGAACAGCACTCCCGCGGCGGAAAATTCAAGCGCGAAGAACAGTCCGCCCA
>JBJEIV010000257.1:0-2125 GCA_051877395.1 Candidatus Ornithomonoglobus sp. | reverse complement strand
ACCTGCGCCGAAGGCGGGAAGCAACGATCTGCTTACGGTATTAAAAAATTCGGGACAGAAAAATCATGCGTATCTTACGTTTGAGAACGGTCCTGATGAAGCAATAACGCCGCAGATCCTTGATATTCTCCGCAGATACAACATCAAGGCAACCTTCTTTATGACGGGTAAGGAGATAGAGAAAAATCCGCAGCTCTGCACAAGAGTTATGCAGGAGGGACATCTGGCGGCGGTAAGCTCATATACCAATGTTTACAGCACGATCTATTCAAATGAGGCAAGCTTCACAAATGAGATCAAGAAAACATATGAGCTTATAACTGAAAACGCTCCGAACGGTGTTGAGCCGTTTAAGCTTTTCCGTTTCCCCGGCGGAAGCAATTATACAAAAACAGAGGAGCTTGCCGAAAAGATGGCGGAAGAAGGCTTTTACCAGTGTGACTGGAACTCGTCAAACGGTGACGATGTAACGGGCGTCACCAAGACAGCAGATAACCTTCTCTTCTATTTCAACAAGTACAAGCCGCAGCTGAACAATCTTGTTATCCAGCTGCACGATTCGGCGGACAAGCAGGCAACTGTAGATATGCTTGCGCAGCTTATTGAGCAGCTCCTTGATGAGGGCTGGGAATTTAACCGGCTTGACGAAATTGATTTTTCAAATTCGGCTCCAAGCACAGACGAGCCGACATCGACAGAAGCGGCCGGTAATACTTCCGGGACAGGCTCCGCAGCTTCGTCAGCAGCCGCTCCGGCACAGGGCAGCGCAGGTCAGGCATCCGGTACAACAAGCAGCTCAACATCAGGTACAACAAGCAGCTCAACATCAGGCACAACCAAGAGCAGCGCATCAGGAACCGGCAGCGCATCCTCCTCAGCAGGCACAGGCAGCAGTGCAAGCGGCAGTACAAGCAGTACGACGTCATCATCGACAGGCTCGTCGGGTACAAGCGCATCCGGCGCCGGTTCATCAAATACCGCGTCAGATACATCATCATCAGCCGGAGCTGATAACGGCGGTATACCTGCCGAATAAAAACAACTTAAAAATCTTAAAAAGGCTGTATCGCAAAATTGATACAGCCTCTTATTATATTGTTTTTATTTCATGAGGTATTCATTGACCGCCTGCGCAGCCTCTCTTCCCTCTCTTATAGCCCATACAACAAGGCTCTGACCTCTGCGGCAGTCGCCCGCTGCAAAGATGCCCTTCATTGAGGTCTTATGATCCGCTTCGTTTGCGTAAATGTTTGAACGCGCCGTCTTTGCGAGTGTGAGCTGATCAATAAGCTCCTGCTCGGGTCCTAAGAAGCCCATCGCTATAAGCACGAGGTCACAGTCGCGAACCTTTTCAGTGCCCTTCACCGGAACCGGCGCTCCGGTTGACCAGTCGACCTGTACCGTGTGAACCTTTGAAACCTCGCCCTTTTCGTTGCCCTCGATCTTTGTGATCGTTGTGAGATATTCTCTGGGGTCGCTGCCGTAAAGATAAATCGCTTCCTCCTGACCGTAATCGGTCTTTTTTATTCTGGGCCACTCCGGCCACGGGTTGTTCGGACTTCTGTCCTCCGAAAGCTCGCCCATAATTTCAAGCTGAGTAACACTCTTACAGCCGTGACGGATCGATGTTCCCACACAGTCGGTGCCGGTATCGCCGCCGCCTACGATAATAACGTTCTTATCCTTGGGGTTGATGTAGCTTCTGTCCTTGAACTCACTGTCCAGAAGGCTCTTTGTGTTTCTTGTAAGGAAGTCTACCGCATAGTAAACACCCTTCAAATCCGCGCCGGGAACGCTGAGCGGTCTCGGCTTTGTCGCGCCGGTGCAGAGCACAACCGCGTCAAATTCGTCTACAAGCTTTACCGCAGGATAGTTCTTGCCTACCTCAGTATTAGTCTTAAATACGATTCCCTCGTCCTTCATAAGCTTTATTCTGCGCTCTACGACCTTCTTGTCAAGCTTCATATTCGGAATACCGTACATGAGAAGGCCACCCGGACGGTCTGCGCGCTCAAACACCGTCACCTTATGACCCATCTGATTGAGCATATCCGCGCACGCAAGTCCCGAAGGACCCGAGCCTACCACCGCGACTCTCTTTTCCGTTGAGCGTTGCGGGATCCTC
>JBJEIV010000256.1:0-10776 GCA_051877395.1 Candidatus Ornithomonoglobus sp. | reverse complement strand
ACCTCTTTTGACTAGGTTTTCTTCATTGCATTGACTATAGAAAACTTAGTCAAAAGCATATATGAAAGGAATGTAAAACATGGAGAAAAAAATCAAAAAAATCATAGCCTCCGCCGCAGCGGTAAGCATAAGCGCGGCGGCGCTTCCGGTTATGCCGGTTTCGGCAGCTTCGTCCGCAAGCTTCGATCCACAAACAGTTATGTGGACGGATCGGAAAATTGAGGACGTACTCGCACAGACCGGCAAGTATGAAACCGTTAAGGACGTTCAGCCGAACGCTTCAAACAAAACCGATTCGTCCGTGCAGAGCCCCTATGCAAAGGCGGGAAATAATCTGACAGAATGGGCGTATTCCGAGTTTGTATGGACGAACTACTACCCTATAGGCAACGGACGTATGGCCGGCATGGTCGCGGGCGGTATTGACAACGAGGTAATACAAATTAACGAGGACACCTGCTGGGACGGCGGTCCTTACGGAACCTTGCAGAATGAAAACGGCGACACAGTTACAAAAATGGAACAGACGCACGCCGCGGCTGCGATTAACGGCGTTGATATGACAAGCGGCAGCAAGCCGGAGGGCTGGAGATATTACCGTGGCGCGGACGCGGACGGAAATCCTGCCGAAATCGGCGCGGCAGACGCTGTTGTGGGTGATGAGGACTTCAGAACAAATTATCCCGATTTTGCAAACAAGAGTATTTCCAACCAATCCTTAAATGTTGACAACTCGTCAACTGCGGAAGCGGTTCAGGAGAGATACAGCTTAGCGGGCATGGTTGAATCAAATTTCCTCGGAAACCCGACGGGACAGAGGGCATATAAATCGTTTGTTGAGGTATATCTCGACTTTAATCACGAAAATGAGAACGCATCAAACTATGTTAAGAGCCTTGATATGAAAACAGGAATTGTAACCGTGGAATACGATTACAGCGGCAAGCATTATAAGCGTGAAAGCTTCGCGAGCTACCCCGATCAGGTTGTCGTAACGCGCGTTGAGTCGGACGAGGAGCTTAACTTTACCGCTGAGCTTCATACAAACCACAATACAAAGGACGGCTATTGGAGCTTTGAGAAAATAAGCGACAGCGAGGTTAAGGTTAAGGCTGCCGTTACTGACGGCAACAAGGACAACAATATCGGGCGCATAAACGCAATTAATTTTGAAGCGCGTATGTATCTTGACGGAGATGGCGCGTTCAGCGTTTCGGAGGATAACACTACCGTAACCGTAGACGGCGGAAAGAGCGCGGATATTTATGTTGTAGGCGCGACAAATTACGTTGACTACAAGACCCTTGACAATAATAAGCCCTCCGCGGACTGCGAATACTATATGAACAATGTAAAGAGCAGGACATACGAGCAGATAAAACAGAGACATCTTGACGACTTCACGCCTGAATTTGAAAAAACGAGCCTTAATCTTGACAATTCAGGCAGTGTTTCAGACTATGGTGATGTACCGACCGAAAAGCGTGTGCGTAAGGACATAAACGGAGCTTCGGGCTTTACTGTCGGAGCGGAAAGCACGCTCAGCAAGGCAAACAGCGTGGGCGTAGCCTCAACATACAGCGACGGCGACAACCAGCTTGCAACGCTCATGTTTAACTACGGAAAATATCTAATCTTAGCGGGCGCGCGGGACGGACGCAAGGCTTCTGGCGAGGGCGAAATAGATATTCCCGAAAGTCAGCCGCTTAACCTCACGGGTAAATGGAACGCGGCGATGTCGGCAGGCTGGAACGGCAAGTATACGATAAACATAAACACGGAAATGAATTACTGGGCAGCTCAGCCGCTTAATATAAAAGAGAGCGAAAGGACGCTTATAGACGTTTTTGACGATCTTTCCGAAAGCGGCGCGATTACGGCGGCTAACCAGTACGGCATATATAACGAGCGCGGCGATGACGGTTATCAGCCGGGCGACCCGTGGGTAATGCACCATAATTTCGATCTGTGGCGCGGCACGCAGCCTATAGACAACGCTACAGCCGGTTTATGGCCTACAGGCGGAGTATGGCTGTTAGACCACGCATGGCAGTATTACCTGTTCAACAGGGATGAGGAATATCTCGCCGAGGTTTATCCGTATATGATCGGAGCGGCGAAGTTCTTCACGCAGTTCCTCATTGTTGATCCCCAGACAGGCTATCTTATAACAGCGGCATCCTGCTCGCCTGAGCAGGGCAGCGTTCAGCCAGGTCCGGCTATGGATACGCAGCTTGTGAGAAACCTTTATGATACCGTTCGCAAGGCTTCGGAAATACTCGGCAAAACAGAAGAAAATGCAGACCTACTCGAAAAAATTGACGAGCAGATGCCGTCGGAATACTTCGCTGCCGAGGACGGCAAAATTGCGCCGGATATTATCGACAGCAACGGATATATAAGAGAGTGGGTAAGAGGAGATGTCAAGTTTGACTTCTCGGAAAGCTCGGATCCTACAGCGTATAAATATCAGAATATCACAGATCCGTTTACAAATACAACGGTAAGTATAAATGAACATGAAGCAAGCAACAGCGGAGGTCACAGACACTGCTCGCATCTCTGGGAGCTTTACCCGGGCACGCATTTAAGCGCGTACAGTGACGACGCGAACGAGCAGCAGCTGTTTAAGGCGTTCCAAAAGACCACATCCGCAAAGGGCGCGGGAGACAGAAGCTGGGCGTACGCGTGGAGAATGGCGCTGAACGCGAGAGGCTTAAACGGCGAAGCGGCAAACACATCTCTTGAAACGCTGCTTACGGCAAGAACCTCGCCAAACCTTCTTACACAGCACCCGAATTTCCAGATTGACGGAAATTACGGCACAACGGCGGCTATAATTGAAATGCTCATTCAGAGCCATGACGGCGCGATTGACCTGCTGCCCGCGATCCCCGAAAGATGGGAGAGCGGTTCGTTCGAGGGCATAAACACTCGTGAGAATGCGACAATTGATCTTAAATGGGCGAACGGACAGCCGACAGAGGCGAAAATTCACGCTAAGGCTGACGGCGATATGAGCGTCCGCAGCAAATATATGGCTTCGGCGGTTGTATATGACGAGAACGGAAATCAGGTTAAAGCGGCGCTGAACGGCGACTGCAATATGCTCACCTTCGCGGCAGAGGAGGGCAAAACCTACACGATTACCGAATTCGGCTCAAACGTTGTCGAGGGCGACAGAATATATAAAGCAACAGACGTAACAGAATTTTATGCGAGCGACAATGGGACAAATCCAAAGGCTGACAGCGACGGCGTAAGCATCGGATATATTTACAACCGTGAAAATGTAAAAATAGGCTACGTTGTAAACGATTTTGATTTTGACGGTCTTAAAGCTTTAAAGCTGAATATGAAGAGCGTCAGATATGGCAACACCTATGTTTCGATAGCGGTTGACAGTCCGACGGGCACGGAGGTTGTAAATCAGATTATATCTACCGGCGATAACGAGTTAGAGCTTAAAAACCTTGATAAAGTTTCCGGCACTCACGATATTTATGTGCTGTATGTTCAGAATCCGTATGACGGGGATGCAAACCATAAATATTTAGGCAACGCGCAGGATTTAACGGCGTCCTATTCAAGAACCGCTGAAGCAACTCCTATGCCCGAGCAGACAACCGCTCAGGCGACTGACGCCCCGACCGACACTCCCCCAACCGACACTCCTCCGACTGACGCGCCTTCCGATTACGCGTATTCGATAACATCGGCGTATTTCGGCGAGGACGGCAAGCTCAACGTAAAAGTTGAGGGCGAGGACGTTGATGCGAAGCTTATAACAGCTTCTTACACGGATGAGGATGTTTTAATCGGAATCAAAACCGAGGACGTTAAGGGCGACAAAACTTTGTCAATAGATATAGAAAAACCGTCAAAGGGCAGTGTAAAGGTATTCATTTGGGATGGACTTAACACAATGAAGCCGCTATGCGCGGTTAAGACTGCTGACGATTCTGCACCGACAGCAGCGCCGACAACAGCGCCGACAACGGCACCAACAACAGCACCAACAACAGCACCGACAACAGCGCCGACAGCAGCGCCAACGGCTGCACCGACAGCAGCTCCGGCAGAACAGGGCGCATATATAGGTGAAACAAGGTATGACACAGTGACTCTTGCGGTTGCCGCGGCAGAGGAAGCAAATCCGACAAGCGAGGAAAGCAGAGTATATATTGATATTACACCGGGAACATACCGCGAACAGGTTCGCGTAACGAAGCCGTATATTACGCTGCGCAAAAAAGCGGATACTGCGGGCGAGGTTAAGCTCACCTGGTATTACGGACTGGGTACGCTCTATGACAGCTGTAACTCAAGCGGTTATTATGATCCGAGCGTAATCGGCGACGGCGAAAGCTACGGCCCGAAGGACTGGGGTCCTTCACTGAAGGTTGACAAGGGCGCGACAGGCTTCATAGCTGAAAATATAATCTTTGAAAATTCCTATAACTGCTATTATACGCAGGAGGAATTAACGGATATTACAGGCGTTGATCCCGATACGAACAACAGCAGCTTCAAAAGACTTGAATGGATTAAGGAGCAAATAGCAAACGGGGTGAGCGATGATGAAATTAACGCGTATCTGCAGTCGAGAAAGGATATAACATACGGCGGCGTAACATCAAGTCCGAGAGAGCGCTGCGCCGCGCTTCACTGCTCGGCGGATAAGGCTCAGTTTATAAACTGCACAATTATGTCTACACAGGACACAATGGGTATAAACAGTAACAGAATGTATTTTAAAAACTGTAAAATAGGCGGCACGACCGACTATATCTGCGGAAGCGCAACGGCGGTCTTTGATAACTGTGAGCTTTATACCAACGCGGGGCCGAAGGCGGCAGAATCAGCGACCATAACCGCTCCTGCGAACGGCGCAAATACTGAGGGATATTTGTTCTACAACTGCAAAATCACCGGCAGCGACACCGCAACACCCGGAAATCTCGGCAGACCGTGGGGCGCGGCGCCCGGTCCGGCGGCGTACTATATAAATACGACTATAAATAACGCGGGCAAGAACAGCGGATACAGCAGTCAATATTTGATTTCAAGCGCCGGCTGGACGGACATGAGCGCGAATAAGGCGGAGGACGCGCGCTTCGGCGAATACGGCAGCGTATATGCAAACGGAGCCGCCGCCGACCTTTCGGGACGCATAAAGGGCAAGGTATTATCCGAGTGGACAATGCTCCGCTATAATCCGTACACCTTCACAAAGGGCAGTGACGGCTGGGATCCCGCAGGCGTAAGCTCGAAGTATGACGGCGTGAACAGTGTGCTTGATTCAACCACGATTGACACAAGCGACGGCGATACAAATACAGTTTCGCTTCCGCCCGCTCCCGACGGCTTCGAATTTTACTGGGAAAGCGACAGTGAATTTGCACAGGTAAGCGCAGATCAGTCAAAGATTACACTGATACGTCCGGCTAACGGAGAGGATGCTATCGGAGCGACCGTAAAGCTGTACGCAAGAAAAGCGGATGAGAAGGGTATAGGCGCAGAAAAATCTATCGCGTTTGACATTACCGCTACAAACGATACTGAAAACGTGTTCACTATAAGCGGAACGGTTTCCATGACAAGCGAGAGCGAGGAGGATCAGACTGTAACGCTTGAGGTTAAAAAAGGCGAAGCGGTAATTAAGACTCAGGAGGTTACAATTGCGGCGGGCAATACATCGCAGGAGTACACAATTGAAAATATTCCGGTCGGCGAATACACAATATATCCCACCGCAAAGAATTCGGAATACAACGTAAAAACCGAGCCGAAGGCCGTAACGGGACAGAAGGGCGGCAGCATAATTTATGATGTGGCTATACAAAAAATGACCTCAATTACGGTTACGGAAGCAGACTTTAACAAAATGACTCCTGTGGTAGTGTCGGCAGATGGCTTTGCAGCTGCGGTCTACACTGCTGACGGTAGCGAGACCGCAAATCTTGAAGCGGGCAATAAGGTGTACAGACTGACAAAGGACGAGGGGAAGACGGTTGCGAAGAATGTTGGAGTAAGCTTCAATTTAAAGAATATGCTCCCAAGCGGTTCAACGCTTGATAATACGAAAACGCTTCACTTCAGCTATGACTTCCTGATGGAAACCATAGATTATATGCCATCGGATAACTCGTTTTTCGACCTTGCAACAAGCACAGCTAACGGTGGAAATGACGCCGCCGACCAAACGAGATTTGTTCGCTGGGCTGTTCACAAGGGCTGGGGACAGATGAATATGTACACGGCCGCAAACACGCGTGTAAACGGTGACAATACGCAGTTTGACAAGAACAGTACAATGGCGAATAAGTGGTTCAGAATTACCGCGGACATTGATCTTGTAAACGGCACTATAACTACAACCCTTTATGACCGCGACACGGTTGATGGCGACGGCAATATGGCGATATTGAACAAAAAAGCATTTACTATCGCCGCGCCGGACGCGGACGGCGCAAATGCTGATTATCCGACAGATATTGATTTAAACAATCTTTATTTCAATATTTATATGGATAAGAAGGCAAACACAACAAACAAGATGGAATACTATTTTGACAATATAACGCTTGAATATCAGGATTATGAATAATCCGATATGTGTCGGCTCTTTATCAAAAAAACGGCAGCGCCTGCCTTGAAGCAGGTGCTGCCGTTTTAAAGTTGCCATAAGCTGCAATTACATTATTCAAATATTGATACCTTAACATTATCCACGGACGTTTCGGCTTCAATCGTATTTTCTCCCGCTTTAAGCTCCGCAGCCTTTGTTATCGTTCCGACAAGCGAGCCATCCGCGCCGTATTCCGCGATTACAACAGTCGCTTTTCCGTCCGCCGCGGCATTGATTTCAACTCGGTTTTGTTCCTTATTGAACGCAGCGGTAAATTTACTGTCATATACACCCTCGGTTTTAACCTCGGAGAAGGATGCGATCGTAAACCACGGCAGCATCGGCACAGCCTCGTTTGCCCGTCCGTTCATGCTGTCAACCGCAAAGCCTACCAATGCGCTCTTTGAAAAGTCCGAAATATCGATCTCAACCGACTTTCTGGCATTGTTTGTCCAGTCTGTTCCGTCGTCTGATACTGATAATATGAGCGTATCACCCTTACGCTCCATCCTCATATATTTCGGCATGGGATATTTTACGGTGTCATAGCTGCCCGAATTTGAAAGAGCCTCGCCCTCTTCATTCTTCATCCATCCCAGCTGCAGCTCACCGCCGGTTTCCGTTCTGATTGCCGTTACGATATTTTCTCCGTACTTTCTCCATGTATCGGAAATCATAACCATCTTTGAGCCCGGGTCCGCGCTCTCGCGCAGCATTATGCCGTTGAGCGGCATATTCTCATACTTCGGTATATCCTCAATTTTACACTGGAACACAAAATCGCCGTTTACATATTTCTTGTCAAACGCGCACGCGTCCTCAGTGCCTGAAATATATCCGCTGCCCGCTATATAGGTCTTGCCGTCCTGCTGCCATACGCGGCTCTTTCCTTCAAACGGCACATCTCCTATTTCGGTTATATCCTCAGCGTCCGCGCCCGTCACATATACGATCGCTGTGTCTGAGGTTGTTTTTTCACCGCGCTCATTATATGCAAGGCAGGTCAGATAATGTGTGCCCGGCGCAAGGCTTAGCTCCTCCTTGATTGTCCCGCTTTCCACAGAAGCTATCAGCTCTGTTCCGTCATAAAGCTCTGTCTTTATAACATCCGAACCCTCGGCAGATGCGTTATATATTACAGGCTTATCTGTAACGAGCCAGAAGCCCTTGGCGTCCGTCTTATCAACCGTTTTGTCAGTATCGGCGGTTGCCGGTGACAGAACCGTTATATCAGGATTTGACGGAGCCTCCTGCTCCGCTGTCCATTCGTTTACATACTCCTCAACCCATGTATAGCCCGACGGCGCAATATCAGCATCATCCGCATCTCCCATGCCGTTTTCCGCTTTCCAGTCAGCCGGAATTTCAAATACGCGCTCCGAGCTTTCAATGCTCACAAGTCCGCCTACCTCTTCCTCCTGATTGATTATGCGACCTGTGCCGTTTCTGACATCAGCAACAACTCTCGCGTCTGCCGCATCACGCTTCGGAAGTGTCGCGCCGACGTTTGCGAGCACCGCCTCATACGCCTCCTCCGCGCTCTGCATATCAATTTCATACTCACCCATAGCTACAGGCTCGTCAAGCAGATTTATGACATCTCTGTTCATAACGTTCTTTTCGCTTGCAGTGTTGTCCTTTGTTCCCTCCGTGTCGCCGAATATAAAGTTACCGTTTATATACGCGTTTGATTTCAGGACCTCGTCGTTATAGAACACACTTCCGTCATTTGTCGCTTCAAATATCTTGGAGCGGATTTCCTGCTTTGTTGATGGTCCGAATTTAATATAGTTATTTCTTATGTTGATATTTGATACATATTCCGGCTTTGAAAATTCCTCCTGCTTGTTGTAGGAATACGGCTCCGCGCCATACATAATGTTGCTGCCGAAATTATAGATTACATTGTTTACAACATCTGTATTTTTAAGGTTTCTGTCAAAACGTGGGTTTCGGCTGTCATTATGCGCAAACAGATTGTGATGCCATGTCGCGTCAGTTCCTCCGACAATACCGCCATAGCCGTGGGCGCCCTTGATATGACTTGACATTCTGAGGCTCTCTGAGCTGAGACAATACTGAACCGTCACGTTTGCCGACGGTATTTTTCCGCCCTCCATTGAACCGGAATAAAGTGTGAGCATTTCGTCAACTCCCCATGATACGGAGCAATGGTCAAGCACGATATTTTTTACCCATCTGCCTCCGAGTCCGTCCGGCTCTCCTCCCTGTGAATCTGTCGGACGTATACGCAGATAACGCATGATTATATTATCCGCGGCTACAAGCGCGTCATAGCCTGTTATCGTTATGCCGTCGCCCGGCGCTGTCTGTCCGAGCACTGTTATGTCAGACGCTCTGAACTCAAGCCTTGATTTAAGCTCAATTATGCCACCCACATCAAATACCACTATTCTTCCGCTCTTTGAAATCGCGTCACGGAGCGAGCCCTCTCCGTCATCATTGAGGTTGGTTACATGGTATACCTCAATCTCATCTGCGCCGCGCGCGCCGGTAGTATATTTGCCGCCGCCCTCAACACCGGGGAACGCTAAAAGCTTCGCTTTCTCCTCAGCGTGTATCGGCATGCTCATTGCTCCGATTGCCATTACGGCGGACAGCGCCGCCGCTACTGCTTTGTTCAGTTTCATATTCTCTCTCCTCTCAATTTATCCTTATAGGCTTCATGCCTGTCAGACTGTCCCAGAACATAATCTTTGTTCCGCTGTCTGTAAACTCCGGCACAGCCTTATCCGTTGTTGTTTCTTCTATTTCAAGACCTATAAGCACATTGTTTTTATCGTAGTGCGCCGTAAGCTTTACGCACGGCTCCGGTTTTGCTGTCGGTATATCAGTCGGGGACGGAGTTTCCGCCGGATCTGCGGTCGATACCGGAGTATCTGTTGGCTTTACGGTCGGTGTCGTCACTTCTGTCGGGGCTGCTGTTTGTATCGGTGCATCCGTCGGATTAACTGTCGGTGTCGGAGTGTCCGTCGGCTTTACCGTTGGGGTTGCCGTTGGGGTTGCCGTCGGGGTAGGCGCGTCCGTCGGGGTAGGCGCGTCCGTCGGGGTTGCCGTTGGGGTTGCCGTCGGTGTCGGTGCGTCCGTCGGTTTAACTGTCGGGGTTGGAGCGTCCGTTGGCTTGACTGTCGGTGTATCTGTCGGATTAATTGTTGAAGTCGGTACCGCTGACGGCTCATATACAACCGCATAAATTGCCATGCCGCTGTTCTGTGAATATATATATACCCGCGAACCGCCCGTTACCGCCCCCTCAAGCGTTCCCGTCTCTCCTCCTCCGACTGTTTTTGTCGAAATCTCAGCTCCGTTCTGCTTGAGCGCCATCGTTCTGCTGCCGCTTGTTCCGTTATTTACAAGGTAAACCTTCATCGTGCCGTCATATTCCGGCATAACCTCCGCAATTCTGCTGCCCGGTATTTCATTGCTGAAGTTACCCCCGCCGCCGAATCTGAGACGCAGCGGATATTCAACACCGTCAAAGGTCTTTGAAAATCCTGACTCTATATATGAGGTCTTGCCGCTCGTTGAATATAGCCTCATATAGCCGTCAAGAAGAAGTGTTGTGCTTGCGAACTCTACAGAGCCTGAAGAGCCGAGATCATAGTCGCTTACATTTACCGTCATCGCCTCTGTCATAGGCTTTGTTGTGGGAAGCGTGTTCGGGTCATCATACGGCGGCGCCGTCGGTCCCGGCGCGGGTGTCGGCACACCCTCAACATTCTGCGCGTTTATGTCGCTGAAGGATGCTATAGTGAACCACGGCAGCGGCGGAATTACTCCGCTGCTTCCCTCATAGCTCATTGTCGTACCGTTTGCGCTGTCACACCCAAGTCCTATATACGCGCTGCTGTTCCAGCCGGAAACATCTATAGTCATAGGCTGGCGGCTGTTGTTTGTCCATGAAATACCGTTATTTGATACCGATACCGTTACGGTACTGCCGCTTCTCGCTATTCTCATATACTTAGGCAGAGGATAATTTGTTGATTCATAGCTCGATGTATTCGCAATGCTGTTCCCGCCGCTGTCCTTGAACCATTTGAAGCTCACGCTGCCGCCGGTGCTGCTCCTTACCGGAACCACAATATTTTCACCGTATTTATACCACGTATCCGATACCATTA
>JBJEIV010000255.1:0-10833 GCA_051877395.1 Candidatus Ornithomonoglobus sp. | reverse complement strand
CCATTGAAAAGCGGAGACGCAAAGCTCAGATGGCTAAGTGATTTTATCATATGCTCGATCGGCTGCATTCACAACCAACGGATGCAGCCTTTTTATATACATCATTATTTTACAAAAATGTAATAATATGGATAGGAACGGTGAGGAAGATGAACGAGAAATAATATTCAGCATAATAATATGGTTGTAGGTATAGGTGAGCGACAGGAGGTTAGACATGAATATTGTAAAAAGAACAGTAAAAATATTAGGCATGGCTGCTATGGTTATGCTTATAAGCGCTGTGAGTGTTTTTGCAGCGACATCAAGTGATATAGAAAAGCCGATGAGATTATATAATGAAGGCTTTGAGGAGCCCAGTATTGGTACGTCTACTTATAGTCAAGTATCAGCAGGCACAGTGCCGTACTGGAGATCAACTGCAATTAATACCACTAAAGCGATTGAATTATTAAAGCAAAATACAGGTACTTATATAAAAGATGAAAACGGCAAAGGTGTAACCCTTACTCCGAGAGCCGGACGGCAATCGGCAGAGCTGAACCCTGAAGAGGCGGTTACAATGTACCAGTATCTGTACGGCGCGGCGGGCTCGGTTTATGAGTGGGGTGTAAGCCACCGCGCAAGGAATAATGAATATACTGACGATGCCGGTGTCAAACATAAGGATACTATGGCTGTTTTTATCGGGCCGAAGCAGCCTTACGATCCGAAAAAGGATGGGACTAATACAAGCACCAGCAAAGATCAGTTTACAAAGACAGTGGATTGGTTGAAGGACAACGGTTACTTGGATACTTCCGGTTTAAGCTACGGTGACTGTAAAGCCTTTGAGGTATTTACCACAAAATTTGCCGATAACGGCGGATTTGCAGGCTTTGATGATTATAATGATGCTATATCTCTTACACAGACAGCAGATCATACCGAGAAATGGCATGTCTGGATTGTCGTATCGGATGAGGATAATTGGTGGGATTACGGTGTAACGGCTGCCGAGGACTGCGATTTGTACGGAGGCGGTCAGGGCGAGTATGCAACGAAAAACATTGAAAATACTTCTTATACTGATAACAATACATTTGACATAAAGTATAAGATGCCCGATTACAATTATCTGTATACCGTTCCTGCAGACAGCGAGGGAACAATTTATGCCTTTTGCGCGTACGAAACAGCCAGTACAGATACTACTAAAAAACTGACTATAGGTAATTTTATAGACTATGCGAGAATGAGTATTAAGGTTCCGGTGCGCGTAACAAGCACTGCCGGCGGTGTTACTGCCGTAACTCTTCCCGGTATAGAGGGTACTGTAACGGATAAGCAGCAATTCAGTTCCAATACCGCAGCAGGCAATACAATTGGGCTTACTATTACACCCAATGCTGCAACCGAAACCGATGAGGAGTACACATTTGTCGGCGCATATGTGAATAATGAGTGGAAGAATGCCTCGGATGAAGTATTTACGAAAAATGCTGACGGTACTTATACATTTTTACAGCCTGCGGCAGACGGTGTTAATTCCATTCATATCGTATTCGCAAAGCATCCGTATATTATTCACTCGCCCAACGGCGGTACTTATAAAGGGACTACAGAGGACAGAGCTGACGAAATAACGGCGACGGGCACATTTCCTTATTCCGATGCTCCTACCGCAGAAAACGGCGCAAGGTTTGCGCACTGGGTAATTGCGGGTACGAATGTAAAAGTCGGCGCAAGCCACACTGTAGAGGTTTCTGACGGCACTACCGCCGGTGTGTATACTATGAAGATCAAGGACGAAAGCGGAAATGTTGTCGCTACTATTGAAGATACAGATATAGTGGTGCTTATCGCGCATTACGAACATCCTCAGACTGTTAATATTTATACGATGGTAGGCGGACAATGGCAGCAGTCGGTTGCCGGCGGCGCCGCTTCCGTAAGCTATGTTAATATTGCGGAAAACAAAAATGAAACTATCACAATCAGCAAAACATCTGAAACCATATATGTTGAGGATAATACAAGCGTCAGCATATCAGCATCTCCAAACAGTGGTAATGACTATCATCTTGAAAGAATAGTGTCGGATAGTACGGTTACAACGGAAAATACCTTTACGTATTATTCCGACGGACCGAGAACCATATCGGTATATTATATGGCGGGCAAGAGAAAACCGATCGTTTCATATGTGGACGAATTTAATACTAATGAAAGCGGTCGTTCGTATGTGCTTGATACAATTAATGGTACAACAACATATATATCTGATGTAGGCGGCATATACGGCAATACGGTTTCAACAGCATTTACAGCGTTCTGGTCCGGAGATACACAAACCTATACATATGTTCAGTGGGTAATCGATCTTCCGTTTGATACTGACACCCTTTTGAAAAAGAATTCGATTATCAATGATTTCAAAGATGTGGAAGTCGAGGATAGCGCGTATAAAACAGACACAAGCGATGTAAATGAAAAATTCAAGGGAGAAATATATCGCTGCGCAAGCGGAAACACGGAAAAGCAGCTTATCATTAACTTCCCGACTGTAATTACGGGCGCCTCAAGTATTTACAGCACAATTATCTTAGATGGTATATATTCGCCTAATTCTACAGCTGAGCTGCGCGCGGTCACTGAGGTTAATGCTAATTATGAGGGAAGCAATGTTTTAAAGGATACAAACGGTGGGTTCAGCATAAATGTTGATACAGACAATTATCGTACAGATTCTGATAATTACTACATCATAGAATTAAATTGACAGGAGAATGATGAGATATGAATAAAAGTAAATTTATATATCCGAAAATGGATATTCATATATTTTCTTGTGAGTTGATAACAACAGATTCGACTGCCGATCCTACTGCACAGGGCAGCTATGCGGCAGGAGCGTTGGCTGACTATGTAACAGGTCAGAGCTCCAATGGAAATGCAGCAGGGCGGCAAATAACTACGTTAAAAAACTTATTTGAGTATAACTATTAATTCTTTGATATCGATAAAAGTCACAAATAAGCTAGTATACTCATACAAAGAAAGTATAATATCTTAATCGGCAAATCCATTGAAAAGCGGAGACGCAAAGCTCAGATGGCTAAGTGATTTTATCATATGCTTGATCGGCTGCATTCATAGTTATTGAATGCAGCCTTTTTATTATAAAAGGAAGAGGTGTATACATGTATAAGACTCTGAGAAGGTGCGCGGTTATAACGCTGCTTCTTATAATAGCAGCGGCGTTTCTCAAAAGCTTCACGCTGTCGCCTGTTGAGGGACTGTACCGAGGAGAATTGACTTTACTGAACGGACAATGGGAAAAGACCGCTGACATTGCGGACGGCGATTTGTACTGCGAATATGTATACACACTTCCCGAGGATATACACGGAAGGCAGATGCTCAGTATAGAGGTGTTCTGGAACGATATAGAGCTGCTTTTAAACGGAAAGTCATTTGCCTTTTATTCAGACTCAAGGCATAGGTTAGGCTCAGTCCGTCAATGGATAGAGCTGCCCGAAGGCTGCGCAGGAGGAACGCTGGCTGTCCGTTCTGATTCCGGTGACATTAATTTGCGGCAGGTTATAAACGGAAAGCTGTACATAGGTGCGCCCGGAGATGTATTTGTAAGGTTTTTCTATGAAAATCTGTCCGCTCTGATTTTCGGGTGTTTTGCCTTTATTCTGTCTGTATTGGTTATGACATACAGTCTCCTGCTGAAAAGACGGATGAAGGATGTGAAAATAGACAGCGGGTATCTGGGATTATTTATTTTGCTGGCAGGTATCTGGGTGGTTACGGATTCAAACATACTGCAGTTTTTTACGCGAAGAACCGCGGTTGTCGCGCTGATATCCTTCCTCTCGTTTTTTGCAATGCCGCTTTGCCTGATAGAATATATACAGAGCTTGCTGATCCGAAGGAGCAGGCTTCTTGCTGTGCTGAACCGGATTTTCTGCCTTGACATGCTGCTTTATCTGCTGCTGTATTTTTCTGAGTTTCACGCGGGATATATAGTGTTGATTGTTCAGCATGTGCTGATATGTATAACAATGACCGCCGTTATTGTAAAATGTATTATTGATATAAGACGTAACGGAAATAAAGAAATAGGCTTTATTGTGCTCGGATTCGGGCTGCTCGCATTTTTTGCGGCGGCGGCAATCTGCTTTTTCTGGAAAAATCCCAACTCGGGCTACTCCTGCTGGTATATTATAGGTATATTTGCATTTATAATCTGTCTGGTATGTCTGGCATATAAGCAAATGTATAATCAGATCGAAAGCGGTATAAATGCCCGTCTGTATAAAGAGCTGGCATATAAGGATCTGATGACGGGAATGTATAACAGGACCGCGTTTATGACAGATCAGGACGATAAAACAATCAAAGAGGACAGAGCTTTTATCATGTTCGACATTAACCGCCTCAAGCAGACAAATGACAGGTACGGACATCAGACGGGCGACAGCCTGATTGTTGACGCGGCAAGGTGTATTATAGATACATTTGAAGATATAGGAAAATGCTACAGAATCGGCGGAGATGAATTTGCGGTGGTTATTGACGGTCCCACGGTGTCCGAGGTTGAGCGCAGGCTGGAAATGCTGGAAGAACGCCTGAAGCAGATCAATAAGGACAGAGACATCGCGGTTGAGCTTTCATACGGCTATGCGGCGCAGGATAATAATACGCTTAATAATGACGAGCTGTTTAAAAAGGCGGACGCGAATATGTACACAAAAAAGAAGCATATTAATTATTGATCAAAAATCTCTTTCTCTTCTTGCGGAGGAGATTTTTTTATGCTATAATAAGCTCACAGATTAAATACAGGGGTTTGCGTATGATAGAGAAAAACAAACGGTACAATATTGAAATAAAGGATATATCCTCTGACGGAAACGGCGTAGGTACTGTTGACGGCTTTGCTGTGTTTGTTCCCATGACGGCGGCGGGCGATGTGGTTGAAGCGGAGATCACAAGGGTAAAGACAAGGTATGCCGAGGGCAGAGCGGTAAGACTTCTGACTCCTTCACCGGACAGAACGAAGCCGCAGTGTCCGGTGTATGAGCAGTGCGGGGGCTGCAATTTACAGCATATCAATTATGACGCGCAGATACGCGCCAAAAAAAGTCTGATCGAAGCGGCGTTCAGAAGAATAGGCGGCTTTGACGGGTTTGACTGTGACGAAATGCTGACTATGGAGGATCCGTTCAGATACCGCAATAAATGTATATTTCAGATAGGAAAAAACAGCGCGGGAGAGACTGTAATCGGATTTTACGCAAATAAAACGCATGAGATAATTCCGGTAAAGGATTGCCTTTTGTGCGGCAGTATAAACGGCAGAATCAGCGCCGCGCTTGGGGAGTATATGAAGGAAAACCATGTGAGCGCATATGATGAAAAAACGCATAAAGGCATAGTAAGAAGGCTGTTTATAAGGAGCGCAGAGACGACAGGAGAAATTATGGTTGTCGTTTCGGTGAACGCGGACGGCATTCCGAAAAGGGAAAGGCTTATAAAGCGTCTGCGGGAGGTATCGGACAGCATTGTCTCGGTATATGTAAATATAAATAAAGATAAAAACAGCCATCTTATGGGAAGAGAAAATAAGCTCATATACGGTAAGAGCGAAATTAACGACACCTTATGCGGAACAAAGTTCGGTATATCACCCGACAGCTTTTATCAGGTGAATCCGCGTATGACACAAAGGCTTTATAACAAGGCGCTCGAATACGCGGCAATTTCGGAAAATGACAATGTTATGGACGTGTACTGCGGAATAGGAACAATCTCTCTTGCGGCGGCAAAAAAGGCAAAGCATGTAACGGGAATTGAGATTGTCAAGAGAGCGGTTATTGACGCAAAAAAGAATGCTGAGAATAACGGAATAACAAACGCGGAGTTTTACGCCGACAGCGCGGAAAATGCGGTTCCCAGACTTATAAAATCGGGATTGAGACCGGATGTAGTGATACTCGACCCGCCCCGAAAGGGCAGTGACGCGGCGACGCTTAAAGCGATAGCGGACGCGGCGCCGGAAAGGATCGTATATATATCCTGCAATCCCGCCACGCTTGCAAGAGATGCAAAATATCTTGCCGCGCGCGGTTATAATCCTGTTAAATGCGCGGGGGCGGATATGTTCGGGAATACCTGTCATGTGGAGACGGTTGTTCTTTTGTCAAGAAAAACTCTTGACGATACAATCAAAGCTGCACTTAAATTTGATAATTTTGAGATCACTTCTGCCGAGAGCAAGGCAACACATGAGAAAATCAAGAAATCTCTTTAATTTTGATGAGTTCGCACTAAAAACATTGACTTTTCATCAAAAATATACTATAATCCATTATGATTCTTATGGTTTGTATATTAACTTTAAAGGAGATAACTAAAATGGCTATCAGTTACAACAAATTGTGGAAACTTTTGATTGACAGAAATTTAAAGAAAAAGGACTTGCAAAAAATGTCCGGCGTCAGCTCGGCATCTATAACGAAGCTTGGCAGGAATGAAAATGTTAATACAGATATACTTGCAAAAATCTGCACTGCGTTGAAATGTGATATTTCTGACATAATGGAAATGGTTGATACGAGCAATAATCAATAGGAGTTTTATATATGACAAAACAGGTAAAATCAAAGCAAAGAGTTGCCGAGCGCGGTGAGGTTTTTACTGCCGAGCGTGAAGTAAATGCAATGCTGGATTTAGTTAAACAAGAAACCCTGCGCATTGATTCAAGATTTTTAGAACCGGCGTGCGGTGACGGAAATTTTCTTGTTGAAATATTAAGAAGGAAGCTTGCAGTTGTAAAAGCCAACTACAAAAAAAATCCTGCGGACTATGAAAAATACTCTGTAATTGCAGTTACAAGCATATATGGCGTTGATATTATGCAGGACAATGTTTTAGATTGCAGAGAACGTTTATACGGGATATGGAATAAGGAATACACAGCTAACTGCAAAAAGGACGCTACGGACGAATGCAGAGATTCTGTTAAATATATTTTGGAGCGTAACATACTCTGCGGAAATGCTCTTTCATTGATGAAGGTAGACGAAAACGGTAACGATACAGACGAACCGATTATTTTTTCCGAATGGTCAAATGTCTGCGGCGACAGCATTAAAAGGCGGGATTTCAGACTTGATGTTTTACTGAAAGAACATGAGGAAACAAGTATGCAGTTCAGTCTATTTGAAGATGATGCTTCAAATCCGGATTATTGGGAGACGGACCCCATAACGAAGGAGACAATACCTGCTCCGACAAGAGAATACCCATTAACCGATTACAGGAGGTTGAGACAAAATGGCTGATTTATACAGTTCAACATATAACCCTGACGTGCTTTCTTGTATAGCAAACCTATCCAATGATGAAGTGTTTACACCGCCAAATGTGGCAAATGCTATGCTTGATATGCTTCCGCAGGAGCTTTTTTCAAATCCGGATATAACATTTTTGGATCCTGCCTGTAAATCGGGAGTATTCCTGAGGGAAATAGCAAAAAGACTTAACGATGGGTTAAAAGACGTTATTCCTGACTTGCAGGAACGTTTAGACCATATATTCCATAAGCAGTTGTTCGGCATTGCCATTACGGAAATTACAAGCTTGCTAAGCAGAAGAAGTGTTTATTGTTCAAAATATCCTAACAGTATATATTCTGTCTCAAAGTTTAACAATATACAGGGCAACATTCGTTTCAAAAATATTCAACACAGATGGCAAAAAGGAAAATGCGTGTTCTGTGGTGCTTCCGAATCGGAATACGGAGATAAAGAGCGTGAGGGCTTGGAAACACACGCTTATGAATTGATACATACAACAAGACCGGAGGAAATATTTAATATGAAATTTGATGTCATTATAGGAAATCCGCCGTATCAGATGAGTGACGGCGGTGGTATGGGAACAAGCGCAATGCCAATATATAATAAATTTGTAGAACAAGCTAAAAAATTAAATCCTAATTATATTACAATGATCATACCTTCTCGTTGGTTCAATGGTGGAAAAGGATTAGATGAGTTCAGGGATAATATGTTAAATGACTCTCGCTTGTGTGAGATACATGACTATATTGAAGCGGCTGATTGTTTTCCTGGAGTTCAAATAAAAGGTGGTGTATGCTACTTTTTATGGGATAAGAAACATATGGGAAATTGTAAAGTTACAACACATAAAGGAGATTTTGTCGGAAATACAATAGAAAGACCTTTATTGGAACAGGGCTGTGATACATTTATTCGTTACAACGAGGCAATTAGTATTTTAAGAAAGGTGCAGGCTTTCAAAGAAAAAAGCTTTGAAGATATTGTTAGTGTCAGACGACCATTTGGTTTGGATAGCAATTACACAAGTAAACATACTTATGGAAAGGATATTTTTCTGTATAGGAATGGTGGAACAACATATATTGCTAGAGATGAAATCGAACGTAACCATGATTGGATTGATACTTATAAGGTTTTTATATCTAAAGCTGGCAGTGGTAGTGATTCTTTTCCACATCAAATACTCGGAGTACCATTTGTTGGAGTTCCTGGAACTGCGGCAACCGAAACATATTTACTTATAGGACCAATGCATTCAGAGATTGAATCAAAAAACGTATGCACCTACATTTCTACTAGGTTTTTTAGACTTATGGTATTACTTAAAAAATCTACGCAAAATGCTCCTAAAGGTGTATACACTTTTGTCCCAATGCAAGATTTTTCTAAACCTTGGACAGATGAAGAGCTTTATGCAAAATACGGTTTAACAGACGAGGAAATTGCTTTCATTGAATCAATGATTAAACCTATGGAATTGGACGGATAACACTATTTATATTTGTTAACATTATTAAAGGAAATCTATGTATTAAGGAGGAATACAGACATGGGAAAAATATTAGGAATTGCAATTCAAAATTACGGTTCACTTAAAGATATTAAAATGGGTCAGCTATACTCAAATCGTAAACAAAAGGAATTAGGAAACATGGTCGCTGTTATAGGCCCCAGTGGAAATGGTAAGAGTACTTTAGCAGATGCTTTTGGCTTTATTTCAGAGTGCCTCACATCGGATGTTGAATCAGCTTGTGATGCTAACAATAGAGGTGGATATCAACAAATCCTTTCACAGGGATGTAAAGATGCGATACATTTTGAAATATATTACAGAGAAACAAGCAACACACCTCCGATAACTTATGAGCTTACCATAGATTCTGATAAAAACGGAAGACCTTATGTTAAGGAAGAACATCTAAGACAAAGAGTACAACATATTGGCAGACCCTTATCATTTTTATACTTAAAAAATGGTTGCGGTTACGCTTTTGAGGGTAACCGTGGTGGACAAAATGATGACGGAACTATGATTGACGGTCAAAAAGTTGATGTTCAACTCAATGAAACAAGAAAGCTTGGCATTGTTACACTTGGTGCGATGAAACAATATCCGAGAATAGAAAAATTCCTCGCATTTTTGAGAAGCTGGTATTTATGTTATTTCTCACCTGACGCAGCTCGGCAAATACAGACTGCTTCACCGACGCAGTACTTAAACAGGACGGGAAGTAATCTTAACAATGTCGCTCAATATATGTACCGTGAAAATCCGAATGAATTTAAAAAAACGTTGAAAGATATTCAGACAAAGATACCTAATGTTAAAAAGATTGAACCTTTAAAATTACCAAATGGGCAAATGGTTTTGGAATTTTTTCAGGATGGTTTTTCTGAGCCGTTTTTTTCAACTCGTATGTCAGACGGTACTTTAAAGCTATTTGCTTATTATATGCTCTTGCATGAAAAAAATCCTCGTCAATTGGTTTTTATTGAGGAGCCTGAAAACGGATTGTATCATCATTATTTGGAGGAGTTGGCTTCTGAAATGCTGAAAAATGTCGGAAACGGATACAGCAAGCAACTATTTGTAACAACACACAGCCCCTTTTTTGTTAATTCATTGCCTCCTGAACAAGTGTGGGTTTTGGAAAAAGATGAACATGGTTTTTCAACAGCAAAAAGAGCTTCTGAATATGAGTTTGTTTCCGCTTTGACAGAAGAGGGCGCTAATATTGGTGATTTGTGGTACAGTAAGTATTTTGGATAGAATGGAGAATGAATAATGTTCTTTTACTTTTTGATAGAAGATGAATCAGGCAAAAGGCTGATAGATGCATTAATGAAAAAAGTGCAATTTCAATATCCCGATGTTTTGTATGATTGTAAACCATTCCGTGGAATTGGCGGATTTACAAAGAAAAATACTGTTAAAGAAACAAAAACAGGTAAACTGTTAAATGATTTAACCACCTATTTGAAAGGCTTTGATAAATCATTGAGAGGTATTGATGCTACTGTTGTAGTAGTTATGGATAACGATGACCGTGATAACGATGAATTTAAGAATGAATTAGAATGTATAGTAAATACTCATATGATAACAATAGACCATGTATTTGCTATAGCTATAGAAGAAATGGAAGCATGGCTTCTTGGTGATGTTGATGCAATTTTACAAGCATATCCGAATGCAAAAAAGCCGATTTTAAGTGAATATGTTCAAGATAGTATATGTGGAACTTGGGAAGTTCTTGCAAATGCTATTTATCCGGGAGGACTAAGCAAAATGCAAAAAGAATGTCCTACATACAGAGAAAAAGGGAAAATTAAGGCAGAATGGGCTGAAAATGTCGGAGCGTTTATGGATATTGAAAACAATAAATCCCCCAGTTTTAATTATTTTATAAACGAAGTGAAAAGCAGATGCTCTGCTTAAAAACAGGTGGTGAATAATCATGGCTAATATGGAATA
>JBJEIV010000254.1:0-2157 GCA_051877395.1 Candidatus Ornithomonoglobus sp. | reverse complement strand
CAGGCTGACAGAAAGCGAGACAGCGGAAACCGCGAAGCTGCGCGGATATATTTCAAGCGGGGACGCGGTCAAGCGCGTGTCGGATTTCCTCGGTATAGAGCTTGAAAGCGTCAGTGTCTATCTGAATGTCGGAAGAAAAACGGGAACATACTATTTTTATACAGATATTAACAGCTCATATGTTAGCGCAGGCGTAGACGCGTTAAACGGAGATATTCTTTCTCTGAGCTGCTATGATGCCGACAACAGCACAAAGCTGAAGAACTGCGATTTTTCTGATGCCCAGACGGCAAGGAAGCTTATTGACGCCGCCGCGCCCAACAATGCGAAAAAGCTTGAATATGATATGAGCGAGGTGGAGGAATACGGTATAATGCCTATAGCAAAAGAGAATAGTGATAATGTAAGCAGGGCGTCATATTTTTGCTATAAGGTAAACGGAATAGAGGTTATGGACGGCGGAGCGAATATCAGAAGCGCTGCCGAACGCGGCGGCACAAGCTACAGGATAGCTGTAACAAGGCTTGACGAGATCGCGGCGGCGGAATATGACGCGCCGGATAACTTCATTTCAGCCGGTGAGGCGTTAAAGCAGGAGGATTTCAGACTTCGCTATGTTATGACCGAGGACGGCGCGAGAGCCGCGTATTTAACCGATGATTTCAGAATTAACGCTATAACCGGAAAGCGCGTTGACTACCGCAACGAGGAAATCAAGAACGAAAACGGTAAGTACGCATATTCCGATATCGAAAATCACTGGGTAAAGCAGGCGGCAGAGCAGCTTGCGCTTGCCGGAATAGGCTTTGAGGGCGGTATGCTTCTGCCGGACGAGACCGTTACGGCGGAGGAGGCGTATGCGCTGCTTGACAAGCAGTATTATAATTATGAAAAGACCTTTAAGGACGTAAAGGAGCCGCTTACAAGAAATCAGACGGCAGAGATAATTACGGAATGTATGGGGCTTACAGAGCTTTCAAAATCCGACATCTTCAAGGCACCCTACGCTGACGCGACAGAGAACTGCGGCGCGGCGGCGATACTTAAAGGATATGGCATAATCGCGGCTGACGCGGACACCTTCAGACCAAACGACAGAATAACCCGCGCGGAGTTTTTGCAAATGTTGTATAATACATTGATAAGCAGGCATTGACTAAATATCAACTTCGACAAATTTCATAAATAAGACTTGACAAAACGGCGTTCGCATATTATACTATTAAAATGTATAGATTTATGCGGGTGCCGTTTTTTTATAATTGGGTCAAAAACAGATTATTTGAGGTATGCGCCATACCGGGAGCATACGGCAGTTTTATTAGGATAACAAGTCCTTTACAGGCATCGGAAATATTTAATATTTAGTAAAGGAGTTTTTATTGAAATGCAGTTGACAGGCGCGCAGATAGTAATTGAATGTATGAAGGAGCAGGGAGTAGACACGATTTTCGGCTATCCCGGCGGCGCAATTCTGAACGTGTATGATGAGCTGTACAAGCATTCCGACGAGATCCGTCACATTCTCGTATCACATGAGCAGGGAGCGTCCCATGCGGCGGACGGCTATGCAAGAGCGACAGGCAGAGTGGGCGTATGCTTTGCCACCTCAGGCCCCGGCTCAACCAATCTCGTAACAGGTATTGCAACGGCAAATATCGACTCAATCCCGATGGTTGCCATAACATGTAATGTAGGCACGGGACTTCTTAATAAGGACAGCTTCCAGGAGGTTGCGATCTCAGAGGTCGTTAAGCCGATCACAAAGAAGAGCTATATCGTAATGGATGTAAATGACCTTGCCGATACAATAAGAGAGGCGTTTAAGATTGCCCAAAGCGGCAGAAAGGGTCCTGTTCTTGTGGATATTCCAAAGGACGTGACGGCAAACAAGGCTGAATATACAGCGGTTACCCCGGAGACTGTCGCTCCGGTTACAGATACAATTGACGATGCGGCAATCGCAAGAGCGGCGGAGCTTATTTCAAAATCGGAAAAGCCGTATGTTTTTGTCGGCGGCGGTGTTATTGCGGCGGGCGCGTCAGAGGAGCTTAAGGAGCTTGTATATAAGATCGACGCTCCCGTTTGCGATTCGCTTATGGGCAAGGGCGCGTTTGACGGAACCGATCCCCATTATACCGGAATGCTCGGTATGCA
>JBJEIV010000253.1:0-2164 GCA_051877395.1 Candidatus Ornithomonoglobus sp. | reverse complement strand
CGCCGTAGGTACAGCTGCCGACCTTATCCGTGTTACAGCCGCCGAAGCCGTACATGCCCACACCGTTTGAAAGGCTTGTGCCCTCCGCGCTGTAAAAGAAGGAGTCGAACACCGAGTCACTGAAATTGTATACAGTAAGGTCTTTTACCTGTGCCGGCGTATATGTAAGCGTTACCGCTTCTCCCGCTTGTACTTCGCCGTCCGTAACCTTTAAGGTGATTTCATCGCCCTCGTTAAAGCCGCTCAGCCTGTAATTGCCTTTTCCGTTAATTTCCGCGCTTGCTCTTGCCGCGCCGCCGACCTCTGCAATAAGAGTTCCGCTATCCGCCGATACGTTTACTCCTATACTGCCGTTTGCAAGACAGAACGCGTCTATATCCGAGTTGTCATATACAAGTCTTATATAGTCAAGATTTGCCTTATTGGTCTGAATATAGATTGTTCCGCAGCCGTTTTCGTCAAGGGTAAGCTTGCTTAACTCGTATCTGTTAACCTCCGCTGCGGTTTCAGCCCAGTTGGACCATGCTCCGGTCTGCGGCACGGAGGCGGACGCGATTATCCAGTCGGTGTTTGCCATAAGCGAAACATTTACCGTGCTTGCCGCGTCCTTCTGCGAGGTTCGCAGGACTATTCCCGTTAATCGGTCAAGCTTAACGCCGTCAAATCTCAGCCAACAGTCATTCGTGCTGCCCGCGTCCCTGCCGCCGCTTGCGCCTGCTTTTTCATCGGCAAGGTCTGCGCCGCCGCCGTCATCCGCGCTTTCACCCTCTATCTGGAGGTTTGCGTATACTGTTATAGAACCGCTCTTTTTATTCGCGTAATCGCTTGCGGTGATTTTATACACACCGTTTTCATACAGTCGCATTACTCCGCTCTGCATATCTATTTCTGCATTCTTTCTTGACGAGCCGTCAAGTCTCTCAGCAGTCCAGATAAGCGCGCTCTTAACCTCAGTATCACCGCTGAACGCCTGCATTGCTATTTCAGCCGGATTATCCGCTGTAACAGTTCCGCTGATTGTCGTTTCCCCTGCTGTGTATGTGCCTATTCCGTCCGCGGAATATTCAATTCTGTTATCTTTTATTATATTGCCGTTTGCCGATTTAAGCGTGTATTCTTCGGTAAGCTCAATTTTCGGAACAGACAGCATTTCAGAAACCGCGTTCTTTACAAGCAGCTCCAGTCCGTCGTCAAGCAACGCGGCGCTTACTTCACCATACGCCTTATCATATACCGCTTTTACCTGCAACCAGTTTTCGGCTGTATACGCAATCTCCGGACAACTGTTATATGTATCTTCGAGTATCTTTAAATATGACGCTCTCGCATCTTCCGTCATACCGTCCTTAAATTGTGTAACTACAGGGAATGACGTTGTGACTGTGCTTTCGCCCTTTACGGCTGTGACAGTTATGGTTGTTGTTCCCTCCAGAGTACCCGCGCTTACATTGCCGTCCGCGTCAACCGCCGCAACAGCCGTATTTGCGCTTGTGTATGTTACAGTAATGCCGTTTTCCGCAAAATCCGTGATAACCTTGTCATTTTTGAGCGCCACGCTCGCGCCCGCGCTTATACCGATCGCTGGCTTTACACCCTCGTCTGTCACCGCGCCGTAAACTTTAAGTCCCGACGGAATTGTATAAACGTTTTTCAGCGTTTCGGCAATATCTCCGCTCACATTAAACCTGATTTCCTGCGCCGCCGCGTCAGCAGAGCTTCCGCCCACTTTTGCAGTGTATTCACCGTTTACGACATAATTCTTCTGAGTCTGCTCATCAAAGAAGAATACATCGGAAATATCCAGCTTGAATGTAACAGTCTTTGTTTCACCGGCTTCAAGCTCAATTCTTTCAAAGCCCTTTAGCTGCTTTATCGGAATATTGTTTTCTCCCGCTCCGGGAACTGAAATATACAGCTGCGCAACCTCTGTTCCGCGCATATTTCCAGTGTTTGTGACATCAGCGGTAATAGTTACAATATCATTAGCGTCCGCGTTTGCTTTATCGACCGCAATATCAGAATATTCAAAGCTCGTATAGCTTGAACCGTAACCAAATTCATATACGGGAGTACCCTTATAATACTGATATGTTCTTCCCGGATAATCCGCGTCCTTATTATTTATATCGCATGAAAGCTCATAGCTTGTGAAATTATAGTCTAT
>JBJEIV010000252.1:0-2185 GCA_051877395.1 Candidatus Ornithomonoglobus sp. | reverse complement strand
ATATATAGGTCTCAGATTGGAAGCGGTACGATGGAAGGGGGGAATGCAAATGACTGAGAACGGCAAGGTGTCAATGCCTACAGGCAATTTCGGCCGCCGGAGAATGCAGGAGGCAGTGAAGCCTGAAAATATGAAGGGAACACTGGCAAGACTGTGGGAGCTTACAAAGGGAAGCAGCCGGGGCTTAGGCAGGATATTATTATGTTCTGCGCTGGCATCCGCGTCGGCGATCCTGTCTCCGTATGTGATAGGAAAGGTAATTGACTGTATAGACGGCGAAAATCCGGCTGTGTTTTTGCTGCTGTTACTGGCAGGGATATACGTCTGCGACTGGTTTTCGCGCTTTATGCAGCAGTTTTTGATGGCGGGGGCGGGGCAGCGCATTGTGGCTCATATCCGCAAGGAATTGTTCGGACGGATGAAGCGGCTGCCGCTTTCGTATTTTGACAAGAGCACCCACGGCGATCTGATGAGCCGTCTGACAAATGATGTCGATAATATCAGCACCACCATTTCAGATTCGCTGACGCAGCTGATGATGCTTGGCTTTACGATAGTGGGCGTGATAAGCATTATGCTGTATCTTAATATTGCGCTGACTCTGCTTTCTCTCGTATCGGTTCTGCTGGTATTTCTGTTAACGCGTGTCATTACGAAGCGTACCCGCAAGCTGTTCCGTGAGCAGCAGGAGTATCTCGGAAGAATGAACGGTGAGATAGAGGAAGGAATTTCGGGCCTTACTATGGTCAAGGCATATGGCCGTGAGAAGGCAATGTATGAACGCTTTGAAAAGCAGAATGAGGGTCTGCGGCGGGTCGGAACACAGGCGCTTGTATGGTCGGGCTATCTGATGCCGATCATGAACGTAATCAACAATTTCAGCTTTCTGGCGGTAGCCACTGTGAGTGGACTCATGGCGGCAAAGAATCTGATACCGTTAAGCGTGGTGTCAAGCTTTGTGCTCTATTCGCGTCAGCTCAGCCGACCGTTCATTGATATTGCCAATATTTATAATACCTTTCAGACGGCGGTTGCGGGAGCGGAGCGCATATTTGAGATTTTTGACGAGGAGCCGGAGCCGGCTGACGCGCCCGGCGCCGATGAGGTGAGGGAATTTGAGGGCAGCCTCCGGTTTGAGCATGTAAAGTTCGGATACGATCCCGGACATCTTGTTTTAAAGGATTTTGATCTTACCGTACCGGCGGGGACAAGGGTGGCAATAGTGGGCGAAACAGGAGCCGGAAAAACCACGCTTATCAATCTGCTGCCACGGTTTTATGATGTAACACAGGGACGTATACTGCTTGACGGCAGGGATATCCGCGACTATCGGAGAAGAGATTTAAGAGGCGCTTTCGGCATTGTGCTTCAGGATGCGGCTCTGTTCCACATGAGCGTTCTGGAAAATATCCGCTACGGACATAAGGAGGCGACACGAGAGCAGGTGGAAGCGGCGGCAAAAGCGGCGGGCGCGGACAGCCTGATCCGCCGTCTGCCGAACGGTTACGATACGATTTTAGGCGAAGGCGGCAGCGTGCTGAGTCAGGGTGAACGGCAGCTTATCACGATTGCAAGAGCGATGCTTACGGACGCGCCAATACTTATTCTTGATGAGGCGACAAGCTCGGTAGATACTGTGACAGAGCAGAAAATACGACGCGCAATGCTTTCAATGACGGAAGGCAGAACGTCATTTATCATTGCCCACAGACTTTCAACCATTCGTGATTCGGACGTGATCATTCTGCTGGAGCAGGGGCGCGTTGCCGAGATGGGCAGTCATGACGAGCTGATGGCATTAAATGGTCAGTATGCCGGCTTATACCGCACACAGACCGGAGTTTAAGGATCAACGGGAAGGCTTGTAGGCTTCTTTATGGATTATTCTACGGAAAGGGATGGTGGATGGAAAAGAAATATACAGAATAGATGCTTTTTAAGTAAATATTAAGCTTACATATATATAATATAAAGTCAGAAACGGAGGTCATATTATGAGAAATAAAAAAAGAATTATAATGACAGCGTCACTTTTATGCGCTGTTTTATCGGCTGCATCGGCAGCGGGATTTGCCGCGGATAGTAATATTAATATTTCGTTCGTTGTCGGCGAGAATAAAATCAACATTAACGGCGTCGAAACGGAAATCACAGCGCCGTATATTGTTGATGATACAACGTTTGT
>JBJEIV010000251.1:0-2187 GCA_051877395.1 Candidatus Ornithomonoglobus sp. | reverse complement strand
AAAATGTAGAATTTAGTCTGGCAAACGAGAATTTACTTTGTCAATTCACCTTTTTATGAATTATTCGCCGCGGCAAAGCTGCCGCCGTAATACTCGGGCACCTCGCCCGCTATCACTGTTTCGGCTATCGGGACGGAGGTTTCTATGCGCTCCGTTTCATTCATCAGATACCCCCGATACTGCATATCGACCGTTACGGTAAGATAAATCTTGTGCCGCACCTGATTTATTCCCGCGTCCTCAAAGCTTTCGTCAAACTCACCGTTTACAATGCTTATCGGAATTATCTTTACCGGCAGCACAGGTCCGAGAGATGAAAGCAGATAATAGCCCGAAAGGCTGCCCAGCGGTATATACACCTCTGCCGGATAATCGTTGTTAAGAGTATTCTGAATATCTATCATCAGCGCCGCCTTGACCCTGTTGATCTGCGCGGTATCGGCTTCGATCGCAGTTATCCGCTCGTTACTGTCGGATATTATTTTGAAAAAGCCGTCAAACTCGCCCTTATCAAGCTCCGCTATCACACATTTGTTTACAAGGTCGGTAAACGCCGTATTTGAATAATTTGAGCACTGCGCCACAAAAACAGGCTCGGCGCGCTTTAAAAGGCGGTGTACGCAAAATCCAATAAAAATCAAACACAGCGCAGGGATAAATATTTTCCATGCGCTGTGTTTTCTTTTCATTCCCAATCTCATATTGCATCACCTCACCGACATAATAATGTATATTATTCGGCTGTGACGCTTTGTGTGAATAATTAAAGAGCCTTTGTCTCTACCTCGTTTACGATAAGCTTTACAAATTCGTCGATCGGCATACTGCCAAGATCGCCCTTCTTGCGTGAGCGTACCGAAACAGTGCCGTTTTCAATATCGGTGTCACCGATAACTACCATGTACGGAACCTTTTCAAGCTGCGCTTCACGGAGCTTGAAGCCAAGCTTCTCTGAGCGGTCGTCAACCTCGTTTCTGATTACGCCCGCAGCCTCAAGCTGCTTCTTGACATCATAGGTATAGTCAAGATGACGGTCAGCAATCGGAAGGAATTTGACCTGTACCGGCGCAAGCCATACCGGGAACGCGCCCGCATACTTCTCGATAAGCAGCGCAAGCGTTCTCTCGTAGCAGCCGATCGAGGTTCTATGGATGATGTACGGGTTCTTCTTCTTGCCGTCACGGTCAACATATTCCATTCCGAACTGCTCTGCAAGCATCTGGTCGATCTGGATCGTGATGAGGGTGTCCTCCTTGCCGTGTACGTTCTTGATCTGAATATCAAGCTTAGGACCGTAGAATGCTGCCTCGCCGATACCTATCTTGTAATCAATGCCGAGGTCGTCCAAGATTACCTTCATCTTGCTCTGAGCCTCGTCCCACTGCTCCTCGGTTCCGATATACTTCTCTCTGTTGTCCGGATCCCACTGTGAGAAGCGATAGGTCACGTCCTCAAGAAGTCCGAGAGTTTTAAGCATATATGTTGTAAGCTCCAGACAGCCGCGGAACTCGTCCTCAAGCTGCTCCGGCGTACACATCAAATGTCCCTCGGAAATTGTGAACTGCCTTACACGGATAAGTCCGTGCATCTCGCCCGACGCCTCATTTCTGAACAGTGTTGAGGTTTCGTTCAGCCGCATCGGAAGATCTCTGTATGAACGTCCGCGGTTAAGGAATGCCTGATACTGGAACGGACAGGTCATAGGACGGAGCGCGAATACCTCCTTGTCCTTTTCCTCATCACCCAGAACAAACATACTTTCCTTATAGTGACCCCAGTGACCTGAGATCTTATAGAGGTCGCTCTTTGCCATAAGCGGTGTCTTTGTAAGCTGCCAGCCGCGCTTCTGCTCCTCGTCCTCTACCCATCTCTGGAGAAGCTGGATTATTCTTGCGCCCTTAGGCAGCATTATCGGGAGTCCCTGACCGATATAGTCCACTGTTGTGAACAGCTCAAGCTCACGTCCGAGCTTGTTGTGGTCGCGCTTTTTAGCCTCCTCAAGCTGCTCAAGGTGCGCGGCAAGCTCATCCTTTGTCTTAAAGGCTGTACCGTATACGCGTGTGAGCATCTTGTTGCGCTCATCGCCTCTCCAGTATGCGCCTGTTGCCGATAAGAGCTTAAACGCCTTTACCTTTGAGGTGTAGCGCACATGCGGACCCGCGCAGAGGTCTGTAAATTCACCCTGCT
>JBJEIV010000250.1:0-2196 GCA_051877395.1 Candidatus Ornithomonoglobus sp. | reverse complement strand
CCCTCCTGTCCGCTAAGCGCCGATGGGTGGAATTTCTGATTATACAGCGTACCGTTTGACGCGATGCTGTGGTCAAGCTTTGCAACAGAATTTGCCGCCGCTGTCGGACCTAATGTGTCAGCGCCGCTGCGCGGACCTACGCCGTCAGCGATAGGCGTATTGGCAAGTCTGCCGTCAGGCGTTGCGCCCGTCTGCGCGCCAAGAGGAACATTTGCCGATACCGGATAAAGTCCGGCCTGGAAGATACCGCCGCGCGGGTTCTTGTACTTATTAAGCTCCTTTGTATAGATATAGGCTGTTTCCCTTGCAAAGAGGTCAACCTCTTCAATATCGTTGCCATACTTGGGAACTGCGTCAATATCCTTTCTCATCTGCTCAAAGCGCGCCTTCTGCGCATCATCACACACACCGTCAAGGAACATCTTAAACACACCCGCGATCATAGTGTCATCAACCTGCTTGCCCTCGGCGATCACGTTCTTTACAACCTCCTCGGTAGCCGCCTGCGCAGCCTTAGGCGTAAGACCGTGTCCGTAATTGAGAGCCATAGCCTCCTTGAAATCCATGAGAGTATATTTCTTTTCCTCAAATACAAGCTGCTTTATCGCGTAAAGAGCGTCTGTCATATTAGCGATACCGAAGCCCTGGGGACCTGTGAAGTTATAGTGGGCGCCGCCCTCCTCCATGGTCTTTCCTGTCTTTATACAGTCGTCAACGAGTGATGCGACAAACGGAAGCGGCGCGCGCTCACGGTGCGCAACGTCAATAGCGTTGTTTGCGTTTACCATCATCTGAACCTGATAGTCCGACTGCGCCTTGTATGCCGCCAGAAATTCCTCAAACGAGGTCATGTCCGCAACATCGCCTGTCTGCGGTCCTACCTTAACTCCCTTGTCGTAGCCGTTGGAGAACACAAGCTCCAACGGACGGCACATATTGAAGAATGCCGCGTCATGCCAGCCGTGAGTCTTACCCATTGCCTGCGGCTCAACACATCCGATTATACTGTAGTTTCTCGCATCCTCAAGCGAAACACCCCTTGACATAAGCGTGGGGATAATTACCTCGTCATTGTAATATGCCGGAAGTCCTATACCGGTTCTTGTAAGCTCGGCGCACTTCAACATAAACTCGTTCGGAGTGCCGTTCCATATACGAACCGAGAAGGACGGAGCCGGAAGCCGCGTGTGCATGGATGCCTGAATGCAGAGGAAGGATAAATCGTTTACCGCGTCTCTGCCGTCCTTTGTCTGACCGCCCGCGCATAGGTTCTGGAACAGGCTGTAGCCTGCGAAGCCCTCCGCCGATGCCGCGTCACGGCACTTATTTAAGTCGTTGAACTTGATCCATATACAGTCGAGAAGCTCCTGCGCAAATTCTCTTGTGAGTGTTCCCTCGTAAATACCCTTCTTATACAGAGGATACATATACTGGTCAAAGCGTCCAGGTGAAATCGAATGACCGCTTGATTCAAGCTGAATTACCTGCTGAATGAACCAGAAGGACTGACATGCCTCATAGAAGTCACCCGCCGGATGCTCCGGCACATTGGCGCAGTTCTTAGCGATATTTAAAAGCTCTCTCTTTCTCTCAGGATCGCCGCACTGCTTTGCCATATCCATAGCGAGAAGCGCATATCGTCTTGCATAGTTTATAACCGCGTCGATTGAAATAATCATAGCCTCAAGCAGCGTATGCTTTGTTATGTAATCCTCATCGGAAACCTGCATTGAAGCAAGCTCGTCCGTAACCTGCTTTCTGATACCCTCAAGTCCGAGGTCAATAACGTCCCAGTATTTTACCGTGAAGTGACCTACACCGTTATAGAAGTAATTGCCCGGCGTGAACATATTATGCTCAACGGAGGTGATCGCCTCCGGCGCCATATATGCGGTGGCAAGGTCTGATGTAGTCTTTCCCTTCCAGTATGGAAAAACCGATCTCAGTGTTGCCTTTGTTTCCTCCGAAATATAGAACGGGTCCGCAGTACGCTCAGAAACCGTGTCAAGCTCCCCCTCAAGCCACTCATACGAGAACTCAGGATAACACTGACAGCTTCTCGGCGACTGAGTTGATGAACCAACAATAAGCTCGTTATTACGAATAATAATAGGAATATTTTCAAGAATATGCGCGAATGCCTTTGCGCGGCGCATCACCATAGGCTCATTCTCTGTCTTTTTATAGCTCTCGGTA
>JBJEIV010000249.1:0-11076 GCA_051877395.1 Candidatus Ornithomonoglobus sp. | reverse complement strand
CGGAATTACCGCCTTTTCGCGGACTTCCCGAAAGAATTAAAACTTTTTTGTTCATGATTATGACCATTAACTCCTTTCACCAATTTCTTGGTCTACATTCCCATCATTACAGGTTTTCGCCGAAAAAGCCTGTAAGCTTTGTTACTGCCTTATTCACATATTCATCTACCCAAGAATACCTGATGTCAGTGCACAGGCGCAAATCATTTTAATATTCATACCGCCGTTCTCCTTATCACTTATTTCACATTTTCCTTAATCCAGTTTTCAAGATGGTCTGCAATTTGCGCATTGTTCAGCTCCTGGAACAAGAAATGTGAATTTCCGGTAATTCCCTCATCGGGAAGGTTTACGACCGTACAGTTGCCGCCTGCCGCATTGTAGCCTTCCGCAAAAGCGACAGCCGAATCCCTTGCGCCCTTCCAGAAGGCAGTTGAGGCAATATCCTCCGGTCCGTTGTCGATATAATCGCCGTAATAGAATACAACCGGAATTTTTGCCTCAAGCAGCTTGTTATATTGCTCGGAGCCTACCGCAGGCGCGCTGCCCGGCTCGATTGCGACAAGCGCCGCAACATTTTCTGTATCAACCGCAAACCCAACAGAGCAGCCCTGTGAATGTGTTACATATATGCTCTTTTTGCCTGTCTTGTCCTTAACATCGGACAATACTTCATCAAGCGCCGCTTTATTTACAGCCAGATCAAAGCCGCCTGTGTTGGGTGTCATCTGACGTAAAAACTGGTTCTGTGCTTCATCTCCGGCAGGGAACTGTGAACCGTCATATCTGTTCGGCGTGCCGCGTCCGATACGAAAATGCGTATACCACGCCTGATCTCCCGGCTTGTACTCTTTTGAGTCCTCCGACCATGTATCGAGAGAATCGTTTGTCATGGCTGCGGTTGAGCCGGCTTCTCCCCTGCGCGGCTGATCTACCAAAAATACGCTGTGTCCTTTTTTCAAAAACATGGTTGACCAGCCCTCTCTGCCGTCAGGCGTTGTCATCCAGCCCATGCGCGACTGTCCGTAGCCGTGCAGAAATACCATCGGCAGTCCCGTTTCTGTTTCGGGTATCTGAAAAAGCACATTTGCATGATCTACATGAGCCGTATTTCCCGCGCGTGTTGAGTCGAGCCAGTTTGTGGCTGCGTCAAATTCTCCTGCCACTGGATCTGTAACTGTGCCGCCTGACGAGAACATTCCCTCTTCCTTTATGGAAAGAGCGGATGTTTCCTTATTCTGCGACGTTAAAACAATAGTATCGTCCTCAAAATCCACATCAAAGCCGCCTACAGCGTCCGCAATATCGCGCAGCTTGAAATATGTGTAGTCCTCCACATTGTAACCCTCAATACTTACGTCCTTGCCGTCAAGCTTTATGGGGAACGTGTTCGGATTTGCGACCAATCCTGCCGCAAGCGCTCCTGCCATCGAGAAAACAACCGCTCCCGATACAAATCCTGTGATAAAGTTTCTCTTCATTTTCATACTTCCTTTCTGTTTTTAATATTATATTTTCATACGATAAATCATTTTACAAAAGCTTTATCGTAATGATTTACTGTTCTTATCTGCATTTGTTTAAAATCTCTGCTATATCCTGCTTCTCCATGCCTTTATAGCTGCCCGGTGCAAGCTTTACGGACAACGCGGTATCAAGAATTGTCTTTTCGTCTGTGATACCAAGCTCGCGCAGGGTTGTGGGAAGTCCTATTTCTCTTATGAAATTTTCAAGACATTCAATGCCTTTAAGAGCCGTTTCTTCATCTGTTTTTCCGTCTGCCCGTACATTCCATACATTCACCGCAAAACGCTTGAACTTCTCCAAGCCATACTTGTAAATATGCCTGTAATACGCAGGCTGCACAACCGCCAGACCGCAGCCGTGATTACAGTCGGTATACGCGCCGAGCTGATGCTCAATCTGATGCGCCTGAAAATCGGTCATTTTGCCGAGCTTTATAATTCTGTTTTCAGCCATTGAGGACGCCCACATAAGATTGCTCCTTGCTGTATAATCTTCGGGATTTTCAACAGCTTTGGGAAGATTTTTGATTACGCTCCTCATAAGCGCCTCGGCTATGTCATCTGATACGTTATCCTCGTCAGGCTTGCTGAAATAAATCTCCATAATGTGACTTAATATATCAAAGCCGCCCGATGCTGTCTGCAATTTCGGAACGCTCATCGTGTATGCGGGGTCCATAAGCGCGAATTTCGGGTTACATTCAGGGTAATCCATGCCCGTCTTGATTTTCTTATCCTCGTTTGTGATAACAGCGCCGCCGTTCATTTCGCTTCCCGTACCGGCTGCGGTGACAATCACGCCGAGCGGAACAGGCTTGAAAAACAAAACCCCCTTTTTCTCCCAATAATCACTCCATAAATCTCCGTCATATACCGCCGCCATTGACACAGCCTTGCAGCAGTCCATGACTGAGCCGCCGCCGACACCGAGAATTAAATCCACGTTATATTTCTTTACAAGCTCAGCCCCCTCCGTAACCTTTTTATAGGTGGGATTAGGCATAATATCCGAAAACTCAACGACTTCCTTTCCCTCATTTATAAGAATTTGTTTCACCTCGTCATATATTCCGTTTTGCTTTATTGAGCCGCCGCCGTAAGCAAGCATTACGGTATTTCCGTAATCATTTGTTTTGCTTGCAAGAAACTCTTTTACGCACCCTTTGCCAAAGCATACCTTTGTGCTGTTTTCAAAAATAAAGTTATTCATAATTTTCTCCTTGTTATATATTTTGTTTATATCTACTTGCGAGACTCTCAGCGTTCACTGATCTGTTCTCGCTTTCCTCTCTATGTAATTTACGCATTGTTACTGTATACATACCAAAAGTAAAACACGCTTTCCAATAGCTTGTTACCTATAATAATTGTATCACACATTTTTTTAGTTGAGAAGTTCCGATTAGTTCATCAGTTTTAACCATAAGGTTTACACTATTGCCTGGTATGTTCAAGCAACCAGCGCACAATTTCTTTATCATTTGCAATATAATATCCGCCGCTATGATAGTTTGACGTCTGACCGTTGAAATATGAATTTTCCTTTAAATCCAAAACGAGCAGATTATCAATTTCCTGCTTAGATAATCCCATATTTTCATATTCCTGTTTAAGACCGTCATAAGCTCTTTGAGCTGTTTCGGCGCCGTAATATTCATCATTCTGCGCCATGCCGATGTACACCGGTATCTTATTTTCAGCAACCCTTGTATAGCCTCCGTCCCATTGAGAAGCGCAGTGGAGATAAGCCGCAAACAGATCCGGTCTTTCGTCTATCGCTCTTGACATTGTTTCACCGCCGGCTGAAAATCCTGCCGCATAAATACGTTTTGTATCAACAGCAAAGTTTTCTGTAAAATATTCCGTAAGCTCAATCGTCTGCCGTGCCGATTTTTCTCCCCAATCCGTAAGACTCGGCGATACAACTATCATATCTCCGGCCAAGCCCGTCCATGTGTCGACATTGCTTTTTGCATAGCTGTTTTCCGTAAGCGGCGTTGCTTCAATCGTATTAAATTTGCTGCTCCAACCCGGCAGTGTCATGAGCATAGGATAACTTCTGCTTTCATCATAATCAGACGGCAGATAATAGGTATAGTGAATTGTTCCGTCACTGCCTTGCAGCGTGTTATTCAAAAATTCCTGCATTTCTCCGCTTTGTTCAGCCTTGAGATCATAAAATGTTTTCGTCTGCATAAGCGGTTGCATAGAGCATTTTCTCCATGCAAAAATCTTGAGCATATAACTTTTATCCTCGTCCATATAAAACTCACCATTTAAAGCATTAACGCGCACCGCTGTTAAAATGCCGTTATCATATAAAGCGGTTATGATATTTATATCGGTAATATCTTTATTCGCTGTCATTGAAAATTTCAGGCAGCCGCCTTCTGTAACAGGCTGTTCTACATTTAAAAGCTCCGTATCATCTGCGGCAGTATCAAATACGCTGCTCAGAAATGCGTCATAATCTCCGAACCAATTTCCTCTCGCGCCGAAA
The DNA here is from genome assembly GCA_051877395.1 of Candidatus Ornithomonoglobus sp. Taxonomy (GTDB): domain Bacteria; phylum Bacillota; class Clostridia; order UBA1381; family UBA1381; genus Ornithomonoglobus. Next base: position 7,050 of record JBJEIV010000249.1, on the reverse strand, counting down.
CCATGCTGATAACCTTCAAGAATATGCGATTCCACCGTAACTCCTGCTTCATTAAGCACCTCAAGTTGATTTTCAATCTGATTTCTGAAAACCTCCTCTGAGCCATAAAGCACATATGTGGGCGGCAGATTTGATGCGCGGAATTTTTCTGTGTCCAAGGACGCAACGCTTAATCTTCCGTAAAATGAATACATAAGTCCGACAGCCGTAGCGTCCGCAGAAACATTGTCCAATGCGTCAGGAACATAATCGCTGTCAAGCACAGTTCCGTTTACCATACCTTTGAAATTCAATGCAAGCTCTCCGCTTAAAATCCCTCCTGCACTGAACCCCATGACAGCAATATTATCTGGCTTTATTCCATAGTCGTCCGCATGATGACGAACATAACGTATTCCTCTTGCAAGGTCTAATGCAGCTTCCTCCTGTGTATATGGGCGTAGTCTGTAGTTTACAACAAAGCACTGATAACCCAGTTTGCTGAGTTCCTGCGCGACAGGTATTCCCTCTGAATAGCTGCGATAAGAAAACGCGCCGCCCGGATTTATCATAACAGCGCCTTTAATTTTTGTGTTCTGCGCTGCGGGAACGCTTACGATATTCGGCATAAAATCCTCAGGATCACCGTTCGGATTAGAATTTGTCCAAACAGTTTTTGCAGGAATATTATCCTCTGTCCATAAAGAAATAGTCTGTTGAATGTTTGGATTTGGTTTATCGTTAAACGTAATATCCGTGTCGCTCGCAAATACCGTACTGCACACAGTCATAATACATGCTGATAACAAGCCTACTGAAAAGGCTGCTTTTAATTTCACTATATATTCCTCCGTTCCTATATTATAATACAAGTATAACATTGCTCTTTACTCTTGAGAAGTTCCGATTAGTTCATCAGCTTCAACCAAAAGGTTAAAACAAAAGCGCCCATCCGTCAGGATAGGCACCAATAATTATAAGTCACAAACCTGCGAAACAGCATTAAGAAATTCCGTAATGTGCGCTGACGGCTTCGGCGAATGAAAAATTCCAAACGGAATTGTATAATACCAATCCACAGGCACAATCTTAATCAGCGGGTGTACAGCTTCCCATTTTCCAAAGCCTATCAGAACGCCGTTGCTGCTTTCACATTTATTGAAAACATCAACATTGAAAAACGGTATGTCCGTTAATTTTATTTGCGGATGTTCAGACCATATTTCATCCCGTATCGCATCAGTACGGCTGTTCCAGCCACGGCGTATAAGCATAACATTTTCTCCGTATAAATCGGAAATATGTATTATGTCACTGAACGCAAATCTATGATTTACCGACACAGCGCAGCTTACAGGCTCATCCTCCAGCTTCAGCGCGGCGCAGCCGCTTCTTTTCAGAAATTCCTCGTCAAACCAACCCGGCACAATATCAATATTCTTTCCGAGATTTTTAAGTATCTCACGAGCGTTTTCGGGAGTGTTATCGAAGGGCACCATGCGAAACTTTATATCGGGGCATATCTCTTTAATCTTAGGCCACAATTCAAGTATAAACTGTCCGGGCGTCATAAGCGATGTTCCTATGCGTATAATTTTTTCCTCCGTCTGCATTGCATTATTGGCGCGGACAAGAGAGTCCTTTGAATACTGAATTATATACTTTGCGTCACCATAAATTGAAGCTCCCGCCCTTGTAAGCTTAATTCCTCGGTATGTCCTCTCAAAAAGCTGTAATCCAAGCTCCTGCTCAAGTAATGTAATCTGCTTAATAACTGCAGTCGGAGATATGTACAAGCTTTCTGCCGCTTTAGAAAAACTGCCCGAATCCGCAGCCTGAATAAATGTTTCCAAATGCTTGTTGTACATAAATACACTCCTCTCCAATGTCTATAATGTAATTATTATAAACATTGTAACAGTTAAAGTAAACTTTAAGTCAATATGGCTTGAAAAAAATTCATAAAAAATTTACAAGTCAAATGATTTTCAATTACAAATGATAATATTTCTCGTTCGTGCAGTTGTTATGTTACATTTATATTCGTTTACTATATATAATGATATATGTGTATTTTCAGTATACTAACAAGCACTGCAAGTGTAGCCACACCTGCGATTTTACTTTTTAACGCTGCCGTTCAAAAGTGAAATTTTTGGGATTGGATGTATACATATTTAATTCCTCATTTTATAAAATTTTTGTATAAAAAAAGGAGTAATCCTTTTCAGATTGCTCCTTATATCCGTTTTTTCTTGTCATTGTCTGCGACCTTTTCAATAAGCTCTTTTGCTTTATTACAGCCGTTTTCAATCCACTCGTCAAATTCCGTCTGCAACGGCATTGACGGCTCAATATGTTCTTCCACCACTTGCACCTGCCTTGTTATAATTTATCTGCTTGACATATCGGGTTTATTACTCTGATTTAACGATATTTTTCATTTCCTTAATTTTTATGTACACATTGCCTTAAAAATAAGCGGAGTGACATTTGCTTCGATAATACCCGCTATCAGAAGCGCCGGAAGTACAAAAAGAATAAATAATCTCAGACAATTTATGACTGCTGTTTTTAAATTATCTGTGTCTTTTTTTAGAATTATATGTGTGACTGTCCTGTAAAGATATATTCCCATTGCAAATACAAGACAATTCACTGTATATTCTAAAATCCCATGCGGCGCTACCCCGAACAAAGCGTTTTCCAATATCGAATGTGAGTTTATCAGAGCGTTAAAGGACGTGAAAGAGCCCAACAAAACCCCGTTATATGCCAAACATATAGCAGACACCGGAATAAACGGGATAAAACCGACAATCAATATAAATAAACCAGCCATGCCATTGTGAATAAGGAAATCATACCATGTCATAACGGCGGTTTCGGCGTCATCTTTTCCAATTCCGTCATTTATAAATCGGGCAAGTAACGGTGTGAATCTATCAAGTCCTATAATTTTTACTGCCAATGCTGATATTACAAAAAGAGCAACAAAAATTATTATACATTTAATAAAAATTTTCAATAGCTTTTCTTTGAAAAATGTTATTGCTTCGATATATTGTTTTTTTATCATAGTAAAACCTCCTTATGCGGTAACCGTTTATTCACTTATTTTTTGTTAAGTTCCGATTTGTCTGTTAGTTAAATTATAACATACATACCGCATAAAAGCAATCCGTCAGGACCGCTTTTCTGCAAATATTCAGTGATTTATTTTACCCAAGCTTCGCCGTCAGCCGACCAAACCGCCATATGAGTATTAGCTGCTTCGATTATATCATTCCAAGCCCAGTAGCCTTTATCGATTAAATCACTGAAACGGTTAAGACTTGAAATATTCTTATCAACATACTCGGTATCAGCTTCACGGTCTGTTACACGGTTTATAATAGCGACAACCTCGGCACGGGTGATATTGCTGTCCGGCTTGAATGTACCGTCCGCATACCCCTTAATCCAGTCCATAGTGATAGTGTTATAGATATAATCGGACGCCCAATGCGATTTTGGAACATCATTAAAGATATCTTTTATAGGGGTGCTGTCGTCTTCATTTACACCTTGACGACAACAAAAGAGGTTACCCTCATCGGTTATGCTATTGTGAAAACAATCAGCATTGTTTTCACAATAGCTATTCCATGTGTGGATAACCTATTTAAACCATAAAATTTTATTAAAAATTTATTCTTTGAATTTCTACATTTTGCACAATGGCTTTTTTATGCCATTTCTAATACCTGAATAGTAACGGTATAGGAGAACTGCAGCGTTTTATTATTCCGTAATAATAACCGTTCTTGCGGCGCCGTCCCATTCAACCTCGGCTCCGAACGCCTCTGCAATTACTCTTACCGGAACCATTGTTCTTTCATTTACAATCTGCGCCGGAACCTCAAGCTTTATTTCCTGACTGTTTTTATACATTACATTCTCGCCTATTGCTATCGATATTGATACAGTTCCGCGGGTTGCATATACGGTCTTGGACGCATCATTCCATACAACACCTGCATTCATAGCCTCGAAGATCGATCTGAGAGGAACCATTGTACTGTCATCAATGATCTCAGGGTTCTGCTCATAGTTCTGGAAGGATACTCGCTTTCCGTTATATATAACGGTTATACCGCTGTTTACCGACGAATCTGTAAAGTGAGAAATACCGTTCTGTTTACAAAATTCCACAGCCGGAGCGGTATCTGAGCAGTATACCTTTGCATTTGTACTTTCCTTAAGGAAGTTTACATCAATATATGTCACTGTATCGGGAATATATACAGACTCAAGAACATTACATGACTGGAATGACCAACCTATCTTCTGTGTGCCGTAAGGAATAATTACTTCTTTCAGCATATCACAGTTTGTAAATGCGTCATTCTCAATTACCGTTACTGATACCGGAAGATTTATTGACTCCAGCTTCAGGCAGTTATAGAAAGCGTTCTTCGGAATTGTTGAAACCCTGCTTGATGACGGGAACTCAACCTCCTTCAATGCGCTGCAGCCCGAGAACATTCCTGCCGGCATTGATGAAATACCCGGATAAAGCTCTACCTTCTCAAGCGATTTACAATCTTTAAATGACATTGCGCCGCTCTGCAGCTGTGTAAAGCCGCTCAGGTCTGCCTCTTTGAGGCCTGAATTTGCAAATGCCGATTCATCCCAACCGTTTACAAGTCCTGACGGTATTGTTATATCCTCAAGAGCAATACAGTTTGCAAAAGCGCGGTCACCGATGCTGTTGATTGTTGATGGAAGCTTTATATTTTTAAGCTGCTTACAGCCGTTAAATGCATCCGCGTCAATCTTTTCAATCCCCTCAGGGAGAATCACGGTTCTTAATCCCGTTGCTCCGGCAAATACATTTGTAATCTCCTTAACCGTTGATGGATATGTTACACTTGTCTGCTTTTTGAATATTCCCTCTCCCTCTACCCTTGTTACGGGAGTACCCAGAATTTCACTCGGAATTGTAATATTCATATCTGAGCCTCTGTAGCCGGTTATCGTAATCTCATTATTCAGAAACTCATATGTCCATGAGTCATCTGTCTGAGCAAATGACGGTATTGATATACATACAGATGCCGTCACTGCCGCAATAAATCCTGCAAATAGTCTTTTCTTCATAAGTAATATCATCCTTTCAGTTTTTATTTTTATTCACGGTTCTTCCGCAAAGTATCAACATTTAATTTCGACCGTTTTCAGTCCTCTTTCACATTTATCAGAGTACCGACTGTCGGCTTCGGATACGCACTTATGGTACCAAATGGCATCTTCTCGCCCGCAGCGGTAACGTTTTCGATCTGCTCGACCTTTACCGGATTCATAACCACCATAACATCCGCCTTACCGTTCTTTATTGCGTTATAGCATTCCGTAGAGCTGTTTGATGATGAAACAAGATCCTCGTAATCCTCCTCGATATTAAAGATATCGTTTATTATAAGCTTCCTGAGAACCACCGTATCAAGACTACAGTATGCCTTTGACATCTCCGGCAGAAGCTCCTTTTTGATATAGTCTGGATCCTTCAATGTCAGACGGTAGAAATAATTTCCTTCATGATATATACCGAATTTGGTTTCGTTCCGCTTTGTCTTTATCTGGTTCTTCATAGTCTGTGTGAGGCTGTCATCCTGCGTGTCCACAATAATTTTTTCAACCTTGAAATGATCCTGAACAGCAGCCACAAAAAATTCCTCCGAAAAGCCTCTGGGAAGCTTTATCTTTCTGTGTGACGGCATTATAACGAAGCCGTCGGAGTTCGAGTTAAACAGCGCCACCATCGTATAATTATACGGCTCCTTGCCGGTGTTGAGCGGATTGTTTGCGCGCATATAGTTACGGTATTCAACACAGGTCGAATATCTTGTCTGTCCGTCCGTTATATAAAGCGGCAGCTCCTTGAAGCTGTCTATAATATCCTCAATTATATCCTTGTCCGTTATTCTCCAGAGACGTTCGCTCATGCCCTCAGCCGTTATAAACTCAACATCCGGAGTTTCCTCTTTGAGATCATTCATCAGATTTAACAGGTGCTTGCCCCGTTCAACATAAAGACATGAAATAATACTCATATCCGTGTTGGTTGCTTCAAGAAGATCATAGCGATCCTTCTTTGACAGCTCCCGGATTTCCTCACATGAGCGGATATTCTCTTTTCCAAGCTCCTCAAGCTCAAGAAGCGCGACAAAGGTCAGATTTGAATAGATGTTGCCGTTTACCTCTATCGTTTCCTCCTGGAGATAAATTGCATCCTCCGTATCGCGAACAATAATATCATTTGCGATCCAATCCTTCAGATATTTCTTCGCTCTTGTATATTTATTATCCTCGGGAGTGTCTGTTTCCATAGACTTTCCGTCAAAAACCCTTATTATGTTATAATCACTCATGCCGTAAAGTCTTGACTTTTCCTCATCGGTTATGTTGTAACGCATCGGGGCAACAACATTTCCGATATCGCCGACCTTATCAGCATTATAAATATATCCCTTAAACGGCTTTATGTTTGCCATTGTATTCAACTCCTTAATATTCAGTGAAAAGCATATATCAATATAATATCACAAATTTAAAATTAGTCAATAGATTAATTTCAAAAACACGTTTTTTTTCACAAATAACCCATTTAATGTATGCCATTGACTTCTCTTTTATATGTCATGGCGCATGCTTTTCAATATATTTTTTTGCCGCGCATACGACGCAGACCTTCTTCGCGCCTGCGGCTTTCAGTATCCTTGCGCATTCATTTGCCGTGCTTCCCGTTGTAAAAATATCGTCCGTAAGAATTATCCGTTTACCCGAAAGATCCTCCCTTGTCATAAAGGCGCCGATCACGTTTTTTTCACGCTCTGTTCCTCTGAGCCTGCTCTGTGGAACGCAGTGCCTTTCTCTCACAAGGAATTTTTTAACGGGAAGTCCTATCGCATCCGCAATATACAGAGTGATAATATCTGTCTGATTAAAGCCTCGCTCATTCATCCTTTCCTTTGAAAGAGGAACGGGAACAATGCAGTCATACTCATCCTTCAGATCTGAATTTCTAAA
>JBJEIV010000248.1:0-11088 GCA_051877395.1 Candidatus Ornithomonoglobus sp. | reverse complement strand
TACCTTGCTATAGGAAATGAACAATGGGGCAATGAATATTTTAAGAGATACGAAGCCTTTGAACGCGTTCTCTCCGAAAAACATCCTGAAATAAAGCTCATCACAAGCGCCGGCTGGACAATACGAGGCGATGATTATGACTGCGCGGTAAAATGGATGACAGAGAACAAGGATAAAGCATATGCGGTTGATGAGCATTTCTATAAGCTCTCTGAATGGTTTTTTGAAAATATACATAGATATGACAGCTTCGACAGAACAATGCCAAAGGTGTTTGCCGGAGAATATGCCGCGCATTCCTCAACCTGTACAGAGGAAAGACGGAGCACATGGGAATGCGCGCTTGCCGAAGCGGCATTTCTGACAGGCGCGGAGAAAAATTCAGACCATGTAATAATGACCTGCTATGCTCCCCTGCTCGCAAAAAAAGATCATCAGCAGTGGCAGCCAAATCTGATATGGTTTGATAATACCGATGTCTATCTTACCCCAAGCTATCATGTTCAGAAGCTGTTCTCTCGAAATATCGGCGATTATATTGTAAACGCAGAATGTGATACGGAGGGGATTGAAACCTCTGTAAGTGTATCCGAGGATAACGGCCGGCTCTTTATAAAGCTTGTAAATGCATCGGAATGTGTCAAAGAGCCTTGCTTTGATACCGATTGTTTCCTTAAGGAATGTCGGATTCAGCAGCTCTGCGCCGCAAAGGCTTCAGAATATGCAAGCCTATCAGAATACACATCAGATAATCTCAGCAGACTTGAACTGCCGCCCTTTAGTGTTACGGTTATAAGCTGTACAATAGCGTCACATGCTTAAAAAAAACTCCCGCGCCCTTCCGGACGCGGGAGACTTTTTTAGTCAAATTTTAAGAATTCGAACTTTACCGTTGCGGCCTCGATGCCCCGCAGAAATGTCGTTGTGTCTCCGGCATCCGCTTTTATCGAAGATACTTCTGTTTCTCCGGCTGTAATATTCTCATCACTGAAATATGTGACCTTCAATTCGGGTATAACATATTTATTTTTCATTCATTTGTTTCTCCCTGATTTAGTGTTATGCTGTTGATTACATAATCCTTATCAACGCCGATTACCTGAAAGTAAACCGCCGCGTCTTTCCCAAGAGTAACGCTTACCCCCAACGCACATGGTTTGGAATCATCTGTTCTCTCTGAGGACACATACGCGTTTCCTCCGTCGGATGCGTCCTTCCACGCTATAACTCTCTTTGTCATATTGGCTGTCAATGTGTTATAGGTCAATCCGTTCCCGATAAATTTAAAATAATCGCTGTTATATGTGCTTCCGCTTGTCATAGGCGTAACGCGTATATTTTTGATCTCCACTCTGCCGCCGTTATTCATATCCCTTAAGAAAAACTGCAGTCGGAAAGCCTCCGTGTCCTCGTCGCCGCTGTACGAATGCACGTAATGGTACGGTATCCAGCCGTCCGTCTTTACATCGTCGGTGTAATATCGTATCACCTTCCAATTGTTCGCAATTTCCGGCTTTGTGCTGCCGACCGCGTTCAGCGTGTAGTAGAAGCCCCAATCGTTTTTCTTTTTGTCACCGGTCTCCGTATCTGTCGTGGCTTGGATATCCGCTTTATAGTCAAAAGACACCATATAAGCGGGATAGTCAGATGCTTTGAAATACAGATTGTCCATGTCATACTGCACTTTAAGATAGCCGTCGCCCGCGCTTGTCTCAAGAGCCATGCCGTCAGCCGAGTAAGTCGCGGTATCCTTACCGTCCGTCAAATCCGAATTGATCCATCCGGTGTCTGTCGCGATTGATATGCTTGTCGGTGTTTCGCCGACAGGCTTAAGGAAGCTGATTTGCCCCGACTCAAGCTTCACGCTGCCAGATACCAATGCTCCGCTTATCATATCGACATACTGCTTATCCTCTTCAAGCGCGATCGTGCCGTCGGTTTGACCGCCGTTCGTGCATACCAGCGCATACATGCCCTCCGGCGACAGAAGCTTGTGAACGCTCAGCTCTCCGCTCTGCGCAAGAGTGGTCGCCTCAAGCGTTCCCTCGGCGGTCTTTTCCTTGGGATAATGCACCGCGAAGAAATCCTTTCCGGCATCCTGTTCAATGTATTCCATATTGATGTATGTGTCCTCCACGCCGTCGACTGTGATGTTTGGCCACGCGGCAGTCATTCTTCCCCATTTCGTTGACATCTGCCGTGTTTGATCCTCAGCCGGAAGAATAGTTGTTTCAAGGTCCATGTTAAAATGTCCCGATGATACAAACTTGTTCCCGTCTATGCTCACCGATTCTGCCTGCGTGCCCCAGTTTGTTCTCGCCTTTACGGTTGAGGTCACATCGTCCCATACGACAAGAGCGTTAATGCCGCCCCGCAGATACGCCGTATTGCGAACCTGTGTACCTGCCGAATGCTGTATACTGATACTTGCAAAATCAATATTGTCATTGGTCACAAACTCTTTAACCTCAGAAGGCTTGTCGCTGTCACCGGGATTAGGGCACTTGTTCCAATCGCTGCTGCCGTAGAATTGCAATACGCTGTGTGATGCCGAACCCTTAAACCATCCTAACGTCGTAGCATCAAAATAGCTCTCAACGCCCGGATCCATTATAAGCGGCTCACTGTTCGCATAGAAAATTATCTGACCTGTGTCGTCATGCATATGCTGCATTGTTTTTGACGGCGCGTTTATCGCGACATACATTTCTTTGCCCTGCTGTCCGAAATTATCTCTGAAAATCGGTCCCATTGATTCGGGATAATCGTTGTTGCTTGTAAGCGACAGCTTGTACTCGGTATCCTCCTCAAACTGTGTAGGCGTAAACAGCGCCGGCATGCCCACATCCTCCGAGCTGTAGGAAACGCGCGGACGCCCCGCGTCACACCATGTCTTATATAATGCCTGAGCCAAATCGGGATCCAATCTGTATATCTGATCAAGATATGCGTATGCCAATCCAAAGCTGCCTTTTGATAACGTGTTGTCACCGAACGGGGGGCTTGACGAATATCCGAGATAGCTGTAATACGGTGTCTGTATGTCTAACGCGTATTTGTAAAGTTTTCCCAGATAGGTATTGCCGAAGCAATCAAGTCCTTCATATGCTGAATTGCAATATGCGTACAGTGAAAACCTGTTCATTCCCGCCCACATATATCGCGTGGATTCCGGGTAGGTTCCGTTTTCACCGATGGCGGTATTTATCTGTCCCGACAAAAGATACAGCGCGTTATCCAACAGCTGCCTTGATTGGTTGTATTCGGGCATTGCCATAGCAGCCATGGCGGTTCCCGCCCATGTATCGGTCGCCCAGTTTCCGACATCCGAAAAATCCTCCGGCGTCAGCTCGCTTCTGTCGCGATAGTCTGCCATGAACCTGATATTCTCCTCAAAGAGGCTTGTCATAAGCTCCTTTTCGTACTCGCTGAAAACTCCCGCTCCCTTTATAAGACTGTACATCTGGCTCAGCACGCAGAGGTTTCTGCCTATCTGAACACCGCCGTAGGCATCGATGCCGTTCGGTCTGGAGTTTGTCATGATCCATTCCTCCGCGCCCTGCGCAATGTCGTTAAGCTTCAGCAGTATACCGTATTTTGCCTTCTCTGCATATTCAGTTTCGCCTGTCACAAAATAAACTATCGCGTCGGTCTGATTGCACCGCGGTCCTGTTCCGGCTCTCTTGTTGTGCCATACGCTGCTGCTTGAAATCTCATTGCCGTCAGCATCGTACCAATGCAAAATCAGCCGCACGCCGCTGTCGTTATATCTCGGCAGTTGGTTGTTGCCCAAAAGTACCCTGTCAAGGCGCGCGTCCATTGAAACCGTATATTGCTCGCCCGCTTTTACCGCAACTTCATCGGAGATGAGAGATGCATCAGCTTCCGCGTCATTATTCTGTATGTACGCACTTTTAGCGCCGTCGCTCACGAGATTTGACGTGGTCTCCCACTTAAACTCGGAATTGCCGCTGCCATTATTTACAAACGTCCAGTTATCCGGTGATTTCTTTCCCGTTTCAAAGCTCGGATTTTTTATGTCAAAGGAGGAGGTTGTACCGTAGCCGCTGATGTTGTCAAACCACACATGACCTTGACCTTCACCTACGCCTTCCCACTCTCCTGCGGGAAGATTCAGCTCCACCTTTGCCGTCACAGCGTTTTCCGGAGCGGTTGCCTGAACATTGCTGCTTGTGGTATATTTAAAATGTTCTTTTACGTACTCGACGCTCACGCCGCCCTTATCGTCAAACATTCCGTCCACCGCAGAAAAACCAAGCGCCTCATAATTTTCCTTTCCCAGGAACGGAAGCTGTTCTTTGTACTGATCAAGTGATGTTCCGTCCGCAGAACTCTTCATACTGTTATACACGGACTGAAGCTCCTCATCATTTTCGATGGCGTCTTTCAGAGCATTGCCGTCCTCCTCCGAAAAGAATATAGTGGAGTTTTCGTCTATATCTGAAAGCAGCGTCCTCGACTGTCTTGCGTCACGCATGGCATTGTATACAGACACTATTTTGGAGCCTATAACAAAGGATTCCTCATTGTTTTCCCATGCCTCGTCCATTGCATTTACCGCTGTCTCAACGGCATTGTATTTATCGCTGTCAACCTCGCCGAGTTCCGTTCCCGGCTTGTACCACTTCTTAAATTCCTCGTATCTGTCTTTGACATACTCTATTTTCTCGTAAAGAGCAGACGTATTGACCTCCGAGGTTTTTATTACCAGCTTCGGGCGATACTCCTCCGTCGCTGCCTTTGAGGTGTATATCCAATTCTCATAATTCTGCGATGGTACCGTCTCATACAGCAGGACTGACAATACCCCGTTTGTATCCTCCTGAAAGCCCCTGGACAGGTCTGTGCTTTGTCTTAAATTATATTTAACGGTGCTTGATGAGTATTCCCATGTTGAGTCAAGCTTATTTTCAACAAGCTTATCAGCATCTTCATTTGCCACAGCCTGAGTGTTATCAACATATTCGCCCGCCGTCAGATCCTTTATCATCACACCGTCCGTTACCTTTTCGTCACAGCTGTCGCAAAGTATCGCATAGGTCATATCATAGCTGTTTGTCTCGCTCGCGTTGGTAATCTCAAGGCTTACCCCATTGATAACGGTATCCAAAGCTCCGTAATTGAATTTCAGAATATAACCCTTGTTTGAGTTCCTGTTATTCGGATGCAGCTGTCCCCTGTAATTGCACAGATTTCCCACGCCCGCCGAGGTCTTTGTTGTGTCAACCGCCGATGCCACTTGTATTTCCCCGTCAAACACGGGATCGATGCTTACCGTGCTGTACGCGTCATACAGTATATTTGCGGTTCTATACCAGTCGATCGTCTGCTTAAGGTCAAACCGGCTGTCCGAAGAATAACCGTAAACCCTGCCGACATACGCGTGATTAAGAAGTCTTTGCAGCATCTCGTCCTTCCTCGGTCTTACAAATTCCCTGTTTCGGTTAAACGGACGCTTGTATGTTCCGTCGAGCACGGACTTTGCGAAATCTATCTTATCTCTAAGTTCTACCTTGTCGCCCTCCGTATAAAGCTCGGGATATGTTCTTAACAGCGTTTCGCCCTCAAACACATTCTTCATCACCTCAGCGCGATATTCGGAGAATACCCTCTCGTCGTCCAAGGAGCCTTCTATCTTCGTATCGTCAAGCTTCATGGTTCCGAAAACAGACAGTCCGCAGCCGATAAGCTTTTGTAATTTTGCGTTATACTGCGAATAAGACAACCCACCATTGGCATAAGCGGTTTTAGCGGCTTCAAGCGCCGTTGTGAAATCCGCTAAGGACTCCTCGCTCACCGCTCCCGCCGCATCGCCGGTGTAAAGCGTATTTATATATTCTTCACAATATTCTGTAACCTCATTCAGGGAATCTCTCGCCGAGGATCCCGCATTCCCCTCAATCTCGCCGCTTGCGTCATCCGCCTGCACATAGGTGTCCGCCTCTGCCGGTATTATAAGTGTCTTGGTCTCAATCTCCTGCGCAAAAACCGTATACGCGCCAAGAGTGGATACCGACAAGCACGCTGCCGTGCACGCGGATATAATTCTGTTAATTATCATTAAATATCAACTCCCTGTTATTATTGGGCGGTCTCCGCAAATCTGATTGACTTAGGGAGAGGGAATCGGAGACCGCCTTTAATAAAATAATTGTAGCATATGCCGTATCATCCGGCAAGTTTAAATAATGGGAATTTGTTTGTTTTTTTAAACGCTTCGCGAATTTCACCGTTCGGCGGCAAAAAAACATCCCGTGCCCTTGCGAGCGCGGGAAACTTTTTTCACTTTCTTTTTTCTTTTCGGAACTGACTCGGAGTCATACCTGTATAATTCTTAAACGCGGTATAAAAATAATTTGGATTTGAAAAACCTACTTCAAAACAAATATCCTTTACCGCCTTCTTTGTATCCGTAAGCAAATGGCACGCTTCATTAAAACGCTTCTGAGAAATATAGTCAAAAACGGTTCTTCCCGTCTGCTCCTTGAATATGATCCTCACATAATTCGGAGTAAGATATATCATTTCAGCAATACTGTCTATACCCAACTCAGGATTTTTATAGTTATTATCTATATACTCAATAATACGCTTTACTCGCTCCGCATTCTCATCTCCGCAGTCATTTGACTTCGCCGTAGCCGCAACGCTGTCACAGTAGCTTGCTATGCTTTGGACAATCTCTTCCGCCGTTTCGCTTTTATAAATAATATCACCTATGTTCAAATCCGATGCGGTGCCTATAATTGATACTGTAAGCTCGTTGACCTGCATTACAAGCTGGGTAATACTCTGTAAAACGCTGTAATAATCTGCCTGCCTCAGAACACGCGTAAACTCACCGCAGAGAACGCGAACCTTGTCTGCATTCAGTTTTTTAAACTCCGGAATGATTTGTTTCGCAATATTATCCAACTCATGCGTGTCCGTCTTTCTTTCCTCATCATCTGAATGATAAAAAATCACAGCTCCATGACCATACATAAGTCTTCTCTTGGCTGCATAGCTCGCGCAGTTATACAGCGAAGGGATTGCCGATGCCGAATCCGCCCATCCGCTTACTGAGCATGTAACAGAAATATCGTATATATTGCGCATCTGTCTCTGCATCTCCCTTATAACAGGATACAGTCTGCTCTCGTCATAGCTGTCCGAACAGCACAGCAGCGCAATCGTATCGCCGTTTACCTCTACCGCCTCGCAAAGACATTCCTTCTCAAACAGCTCATCGGCAACATTTACCATGCCATACCGCATAAGCGGAAGCTCCTCTGCCTGATGCTCAAGCATATCTCTGTAATTATCCAACTGGAACAGTATCACAAAAAAGCATCTCTGCGAGAAATCCAAGCTTATATCGCGGTAGCCGTCAGGAATCACAGCCGGCTTCTCACCGTTGAGTATTTTCCGTATAAGCTCGTTTTTCTGTACAAAATAATACTTATTTACACTGTTAAAGGTGTCCTTCATCACCTTTTTAATGTATACAAGCTCGCCGCTTTCTATCGTTTCATCTCCGCGAAAAGCAGCAATTACGGATTGCAGATTGTTTATCGGCTTGTAATAACTCCAGCCGTAAATCATCGCAATTATAAAATTCATCAGCATGAATATAATTAAGCCTATCAGTATTGAATTTATTGCATTGTTATTATAAAAAACCATTGAAAAACGGCTTAAAACTGCAATATATGCCAATCCGTTTATATCTGATTTAGAATAGCTTACCACCATAAACGGATGTCCTGCCATCCTGAAGCTGCCGACATAATCATCAGAGCTCAGTATCCTGCCGACAAAATCCATATCCGAAGCATCAGCACCGACCTCACCGCCTCTGCTGTCATCCACAATCAAGCCTTCTCCTGTAACGACCATGGATGTATTGCTGTCCGAATAATATCTGTTCACCATATCTCTGAACGTTTGCTGATACAGATTTACCATCATAGCTCCGCCGTTATTTTCCTTAAACAGCATGCATATTATATCGTCGGAATATTCAACCGAGCCGTTTAAAAGGAAATCCTTATGCCTCGGTATCAGCCTGAAGCCGCTTTCGGCATTTCTTGCAAGCTCAACCGCCTCCGTATCGCCAAACCGCTCAATATCCATTCCCGATGTAATAGACGAATATACTATATTTTCTTCAAAGTTTATTATGTATATTGAATCAACCAGTGAGCTTACCGTCTGCATCTCATTCAGCTGCTTGCTCAGATTATAATATCCGCTGTCGTCCTTGATTTTTCCGTACATAGCCTGTTTAATAGTCGGATCATTATAATACTTATAATATTGACTGTATATAGAACTGATAGTATAATCGCCGGTGGAGGTTGCTTCTTTAAGATTTTTTTTGCTTAAATCCACAAGATGGTCAACCGTTGAAAACGAAATTATTATAACAATCAGCATAGCGAATATAAAAAACACCGCACAGCCTATGAGCAAATAAGAAAAAACTATATTTCTGAACAGTCTGCTGTTCTTAAAATTATCCATATACATACGGAATATACTCTTGTATCCTTCCGCAATGCGCTTTATGCGATTCTTCATGACCTCATCCTTTCATTCAAGTCAATATCAAAGAACAGCAGACAACATCTGTGCTATGCCTTACGGCTGAAACGAATAAGCTCAGATTGGAAATCCCGCCTGTTATCAAAACAGATTCCGCGGTTCATTAGAAACTCGCCGCTGTATTCTTTATTTGTTGTTTTATCAATATATACCGCATCGGCATCAAGCCCCTCTGCTCTTATACATTCCATAGGCAGCTCCGGACTTACCATAACAGAGAAATGTATGAGCACAGCTTCCGATCTGTCCTCCGACACAAACTCCCACGCCGAGCTTTGCCCTTCAAAGGGAGATTTAAGTCTGTACATATTTCCCTTATGTATGATTTCGCGTATACCCTTGTATTCCTCAATCTGTGCTTTGACAATTTCAAGCTCCTCATCACTGAGCTGTTCAATATCCAGCTCATAGCCAAGCTGTCCCATCATTGCCGCATGACCTCTTGTGGCAAGCGGTGTTACCCGTCCCACCTGATGGTTCGGGACTGCGGACACATGAGCGCCCATTGCCGATGCCGGCATAACCATGGACGTTCCGTACTGAATATACTGTCTTTCCACGGCATCAGTATCATCGCTTGTCCAATACTGCTGAAAATAATACAGCATTCCGGCATCAAACCTGCCGCCGCCTCCGGCGCAGCCCTCAAACAGTATTTCAGGGAATGCAGAGGTTATTCTCTCACATATATCATACAAGCCCAGTATGTATCTGTGCGCAAGCTCCTGCTGATGCTCTGCGCTGAGCTTTGCAGACCCCAGCTCCGAAATGTTTCTGTTCATATCCCATTTTACATAGGAAATCGGCGCCGACTTCAATATTCCTGTCACAGCGTCAACAATATAATCACGCACATCTTCTCTTGACAAATCAAGAACAAGCTGCCATCTTCCCTCTGTTCTCTCTCTGCCCTCCGCGTGCAGACACCAGTCGGGATGAGCCTTGTAAAGCTCGCTGTCCTTTGATATCATCTCCGGCTCAAACCAGAGTCCGAACTTCATTCCCAGAGCAGTGACGCGCTTTGCAATGCCCTCTATGCCGTTAGGCAGCTTACGCCTGTCGGCAAACCAATCGCCGAGCGAGCTTTTGTCATTATCTCTATGCCCGAACCAGCCGTCATCAAGCACCATCATCTCGATCCCTGCCTTAGCGGCTTTTTTTGCAATATTGAATATCTTATCCTCGTCAAAATTAAAATATGTTGCCTCCCAGTTATTTATCAGCACCGGACGCTCCTTATCACGATGCGGGCCTCTTACAAGGCGGGTTCTGTACAGCTTGTGGAATGTTCGCGACATGCCCCCAAAGCCTTCGTCGGAAAATACGCACACAACCTCCGGAGCCTGAAAGCTTTCGCCGCTCTCAAGTCTCCAGCCGAACCCGAACGGGTTTATTCCCATCTGACATCTTACGGTGTCAAAATGATCTGTTTCGGCAGATGCTATAAAATTACCGCTGTATACAAAGCTGTATCCGTATACCTCGCCTTGCTTCTCGTCCGCGTTATGCCTTGCAAATGCCGCAAAGGGACTGTGGTGATGGCTGCTTGCCACTCTTTTGCTGTCCACTGCCGTTATACCGTGATAAAGCGGCTGTCTTTCTATATGACGTTCTCTTGCCCAAGCTCCGTCAAGATGCACAAAGTCATATTCCTTATCAAAAAGATATGTACACGAGCTCAATACCGACTCTAAAGAAACAGTACCGCTTCCGTCATTTATAACCCTGACAGACTTTATAATCGCATCAAGCTCCTCAAAAACCGCATATGAAAGAACGATACGCAGATTTGTCAGTCTGTCTCTGAGCGTAATCTCCAGAGTTTCAGCCTCAGCATCGCTCTCGGTATAAACAGCCGGCAGTCCTTCAAGCTTCTTTTTTCCGCCAAATACTGTATGCGATTCATATTCAAGCTTTGTTATTGCGCTGCCGTTTTCATATACTGCATGGAATGCCGGTGTCCTCAGATCCGCGCTGCCGTAGCACGGATATTCCATCGGAAGAGTGTCCGAGCTGTAAATTCCGTTAATATCCTTAGGAGCAAAATTTCCCGCGCTCCGCGTCGGGATAAGCTCCTCTACAGTACTCAAAAGCTTATCTATCCTCTTTCCGTAATAAAGATGGACAAGCTGCTTTCCGCTCAAAATACCTATTACATATGACGAGCTCTTTGTTTTCAGATTGAAAACTCCATTTAATTTATTGTAAAAAACAGACATAATTTAACCTGATCCTTTCCGTATTTGTTATTATAGCACAAAAATTTTTTTTAGTCAAGAATTTTTTTAGTTAAGTATTTCAAATAAACAGCAGAAACGGCGCGGCAAAAGCCCCGTTTTGCTGCGCCTTTTCTATTCAAAAAACTTTTAAAATCCAACTACAAAAGCCATTACCTCGGAGCTTATATTCTCTGCTCCCTTTACTTCTGTTATGCTTCCAGCCGATGCTGTTAATATGTTCTCCGCCGTAAACACCGTGATT
>JBJEIV010000247.1:0-2203 GCA_051877395.1 Candidatus Ornithomonoglobus sp. | reverse complement strand
CAACATAAAGTATTCATAATTATATTTATTATACCATATGCACACAGATTTTTCAACCGTTTTCCGAAATTTGTTACAGTTTTTTATCAATATGATTACTGTTCACCGTCAATATATTTTACGATAATACATGTCGGTTATACACTCACGAGAACAGGATATATGCTTATTTTGTAATAATAACGGTTTTAGCTTCCGCATCCCAGTCAACGCTGCATCCGAACGCCTCGCTCACAGCCCTGACAGGAACAAGCGTTCTGCCGTTTATCAGCTGAGCCGGGACGTCCATAGTTATCTCTCTGGTGTTTACATAAAGCATATTGCTGCCTATCTTCAGCGCAACAGTCGTTTTTCCGGCTACGGAGGTGACCCTCTGCGTTGCTTCATCCCAGTAAACCTCCGCGCCGAGAGCCTCAAAAATTGCTCTGAGCGGAACAAGTGTACGTTCATTGCGTATAACGGGCGGCTGGTCAAATTCGATAAGCTTACCGTTTAACCGCACCGATATACCGGAATTATTCTCCTCCTCACGGCGCATAATTTCGCTGTCCGGCTCACTGCCAAAGCGCATAAATCTCCCGGATTTATAAAAGGTATAGTTTTTCCGGGTATTGCCTGCCGAAATACTCATAGTATGCATTCCGTCGGCAAGATTTGAAATATTCATATTGCAGGTATATGGTATCTGCTTTGATGAATGATACCATGTACCGTCCAGAGTATAGTTGACGGTAATATCCGGCTGATTTGCAAAATACGCAAGCGTATACAGCTTTACAATGCCGTTTTTCTCAACCAGTGTTTCGCCCATATCAGCAGGCTGATACACAAAATCCGGACTCCCCCCTGCTTCCCGTATATATGCCCCGCTTGCGGCAGCATTGCTAAAAATATCGACAGCATACGGATAGCTTGAAATATCAAATTTTTCCTTTTCACTTGCCCGATATGTATTGAAATAATTTATCATTTTTATCTGAGGGTATTTCATCACGGTGCTGTAGAGCAGATTCCTTAATCGGGGCGCTGCCCAATCCTCACACCAGTCTCCGTAGCTGTTGTTTGTGGCAACTCCTGACTCGCTGAGCATAACAGGCTTATTGATATTTTTCGCCGCCATAAACTCCATCAGCGGCTTCAGCTTATTTGTAGCCCATGCGTAATCACCGGTCATAAAATAGACACTGTTATTATACGACGTGTTCTTGTTGCCTAAAAAATATCTGATTGAATAGCTGCTTACACCTACCCAATCCACATATTCGTCTCCCAGATAATAGTATTCAAACAAACGGTCAAGAGCGCCTATGTCTATCGGTGACCAGACTACGGCAAAATTTGGATATTGATGTACTATATCCGCAACCTTTCTGAATATATCAATATATTTCCCCGGATCATTTCCCAGCGCCGATTCGTTCATCTCATTTGCAAAGCGTATAAACATAGGTTTGTTGTATGAATTCAGTGTACTCAACACATTGCGTATCTGATCAAAATTTATATTATTTATGTCATAGATCGTCCAACCGATCATCGAAACAACATTGTCATTTTTTATCATTTGGTTTGCCGGATAATATAAGTCGTTCTGATTCATACCCTCAACATATGTAAGATAGCTGCCCAAGGGCTGAAAGGCTTCAGAGGTTTCCGCAATCATTCCGATATATGCTCCGCCGCGCGGTTCAAGGCGCGCTCCGAAATACGGCGCGGATTCCACTCTGCCCTCAGTGTAAAGCTCAAAATCCGTTTCCGTTACCATTCGCTTTCTTTCTGCCAACAAAGCTCCCCAATCAGGCTGCGGGAAATTATATGCGCAGACAGAAAAATTAAAAACCGTAAAAATCAGCGTAAGTATTAAAATTATTTTTTTCATATCATAAACCCTCCTTTATTCTCCAAGACATAGTATAAAATTAACAAAGCCATACCTGTAAAAGTATGGCTTTGTATCACATTTTATATGTAATTATTCAGAAACAAGTCTTTCTGTGTCGATAGCGATCATCATTTCCTCGTCTGTCGGGATAACGAGTGTCTTAACTGTCGCATCTTCAGCCGAAATATCAACTGTGCCTCTTGTCTCGTTCTTGGCATCGTCGATCTTGATCCCCATGAACTCAAGTCCTTCAACTATGCCCTTGCGTGTGGCAGCGTCGTTCTCGCCTACACCCGCGGTGAATACTACAGCGTCAACGCC
>JBJEIV010000246.1:0-2211 GCA_051877395.1 Candidatus Ornithomonoglobus sp. | reverse complement strand
CAAGACCGTCACAGCTGCGGGAAATGCCCGAAATGGCGCATATATTACAGCGCATTAAGGAAGTCAACGGCTACATAGAGGCGGCAACCATTAAAGAGAGAATAGCGGCATGCTTATCTGTTTTTATAAAAAATAAAGCGCCCGCGCCGACACTGGGGCGGCCTGTAAACAAACCCGGCAAAAAGACGGACTACAATCATCTCAAATTATCACCCGGCATGGTTACGAAGCTCAATGAAGGTGAAGAGGTGGACGTTGTAAACCCTGCATCATCCGCAACCGACGGCAACAACTTTATAAAGTGTATGACACGGCTTATTTGTGCCGGACAGGGGATTTCATACGAGGCGGCAAGCCGCGATCTTACAGGCGCGTCTTACAGCTCGGCAAGACAGGCAACGATCGAGGACGAGGAAACCTTTGTCCCTGAACAGGAAAAGCTCAAGGATGAGTTTTTTGATGAAGTATACGAGGAGTTTGTTTCTGCCGCAATTCTCGCAGGCGCTGTTGAATGTCCCGGCTACAGCAGAAACCCGGAGAAATATTTAAATCACGCATGGAACAGGAAACCTAAGAAATGGATTGACCCGGTAAAGGAAACGAACGCGAACAAAACCGCGATTGCAACGGGACAAAAGACGCTTACGGAATTGTGGGCAGAAAACGGACGAGATTACAAAGAGGTAATGGACGAGATGAAACGGCTTCAGAATTATGCCGAAGAAATCGGCTTACATACTGAAATACCTACACTTAAAGGAGGTGAGAGCAATGCAGAAGGAAAGGTTTAAGGGCATACAGCACAGAGCCTTTGAAGTTGAGGCGGACGGTATACGCGTAATAGACGAGGAAAAACGGATAGTTGAATTGTCGTTTTCATCCGAAACCCCTGTCAAGCGCTGGGGCGCATTTGAAATTTTGTCACATAAAAGCGGCGCGGTGATGTTGGAGCGTATCAATACATCGGGATGCTTGTTATTCAACCACAACAGAGACGTTGTTATAGGCAAGGTTTTAAAGGCTGAGATAAAGAACAAGCGCGGTATCGCCCGCGTACAGTTTGACGACGATGAAACAAGCGTAATTTATTACAATAAGGTCAAAAACGGTACGCTCCGCAACACCTCGGTAGGATATAACGTACATGAGGCAAAGCGCGATGTTACAGGCAAAGGCGAGAATTTGAGAATTAACGAAATCGCCACCCTGTGGGAACCGCTCGAAATATCAATCGTGAGCATTCCGGCGGACTACACAGTTGGAGTAGGGCGTGATGCGGCAGATACCGACACCGTTAAAACGGGACATTTGGAATTATGCGAACGTCAGTTGCAGTTAAATAAAAATCACATATCATGCGCAAAGGAGGTTTAACAGCATGAAAAAAACACTTAAAAAGGCGTTGGAGCGTCAGCAGGCGTTAATAAATGCCGCAAGAGCGGAAAACAGAGAAATGACCGCGGACGAACAGCGCGCCTTTGATGAATTGCAGATCATCATTGACGAATTAAGAGCAGAGAACGGAGAGGGCGGCACAAATCCGACACCGGCGTCTCAGGACGGCAGCGGCGGCACAAATCCGACCCCGACGCCGCAGAACGGCGGCGGAAGCGGCACAAAGCCGACACCCGCACCGCCGGAAGAACGCGGCACAGCGCCGGAGTTTACCCCCGAAACCGCAGCTGAGATACTCAGAATGTGCCGTCATTTCGGTCTGGATAACGAGGCGCAGGAATATATTTCGCGCGGCTTGTCGGTAAGCGCGGCAAGAGAGGAAATTGTAAGCAAGCTCATGTCAACAAACAGACCGCTTGGAGGCAGAATAACGGATCCGGGCAACGACAGTGAAAAAGCGTTTCGCGCCGCGGTAACGGACGGTATTCTGCTCAGACAGGGTATCGCGGTTGAAAATCCCACGGAGGGCGCGAATCGTTTCAGAGGAATGTCAATCAAGGAAATCGGCGTTGAATGCCTTGAAAGACAGGGCGGCAGCGCAGATTACCGCCATATGGACGCGGACAATATATTGTTACAGCTTACCCGCCGTTTCAATGACCCTGACAATACAAGAGATTTCTATAACCCGGTTGCGGCGTTCCCTGCCATTCTTGACGATGTATTCAAGAAATCATATGTTGCGGGCATGAGGCGCGCTCCGGTGCAGTTTGAAAAGTGGATACATTACGGCACGCTGCCGAATTTCAAAAAGAC
>JBJEIV010000245.1:0-11142 GCA_051877395.1 Candidatus Ornithomonoglobus sp. | reverse complement strand
TATTCCCTTCCGTTACGAACATGGGATATATAAGCGAATCAGCGCTTACTCTTGTTTCCCGCACCATGCTTCTCAGCTCCGGCGATGTTCTTAATCTTCTCGGTCTGTGTATCATTTATCTCAGCTTCCTTCTTTACTTTATTTATATGCCTTTTTCAATTATATCATAAACCGCCCGCATGTCAAGGCTGTTTCTTACAGCGTCGGCAAGTATATCATACTGCCGCTCCTTGTATTCCTTTATATCAAAAGCCGCAAGCTCCGAGGAATCAAGCCCCTTGTGCTCCATAAGCGCGCCGATTATCATCTTAACCACCGCCTCATTATCAAAAATACCGTGAACATAGGTTCCGTATACATTTCCGCTGCACAAGCCGTCCGGCTTTGTATTTCCGTTGTTATCCTTTATTTCCGCGAGCGGCGCGCCTTTTACCGCGGTATCTCCCATGTGTATTTCATAGCCGTCTATGCGTATGCCGTTTAGCGCCTTAAATAACCCTTTCGCGCCTGTTATTTTCCCCGACACTCTGGTTGTGGTTTTGCCGCTTCTGAAAACCGTTTCGGCGTCAAGCAGACCCATTCCGCGCATATCTCCGCCGCCCTCGGTGTTTTCCGGGTCGCTTATCGTCTTTCCAAGCATCTGATAACCTCCGCATATTCCTATTATGGGCGTAGCCTTACCGGCTCTGCGGCATACTGCGGCCTCAAGTCCGCTTTCTCTCAGCCACTTCAAATCTCCCATAGTGTTCTTTGTCCCCGGAAGTATTATCAGATCAGGCTCTCCAAGCTCATGCGCTCGGCTTACATACCTAAGCGACACACCCGGAGCGCATTCAAACGGAGCAAAATCCGTAAAGTTTGATATTCTCGGCAGTCTTATAACCGCTATGTCCGCTCCGGCTTTTATGTCCCTTTTGTTAAAACGCTCCGTCAGCGAATCCTCATCGTCAATATCGGCATTCGTATAAGGCACTACGCCCAGAACAGGCTTTTTTGTAAGGTTATAAAGCATATCAAGCCCGCTTTGAAGTATCGATACATCGCCGCGGAACTTGTTTATTATAAGCCCCTTTGTTATTTCCTGCTCCCGCTTTTCAAGCAGCGCGATTGTTCCGTAAAGCTGCGCGAACACACCGCCGCGGTCTATATCGCCCACAAGCAGCACCGGCGATTTCGCAAGCCTTGCCATGCCCATATTTACAATATCATTTGTTTTCAGATTTATTTCAGCCGGACTTCCCGCGCCCTCAAGCACGATTATATCATTTTCCTCAGACAATGAATTGTACGCCTCCATTATCCGCGGAATAAATTCGGTTTTTTTCTTAAAATATTCCTTTGCCGGCATATTCCCTATCGGCTCCCCATTTATAATAACCTGCGAGCCGACATCGCTTGTAGGCTTTAAAAGTATAGGATTCATCCTGACATCCGGCTCCCTCATTGCCGCCTCCGCCTGCATTACCTGCGCGCGTCCTATCTCAAAGCCGTCCGCCGTTACAAAGGAGTTAAGAGCCATGTTCTGCGATTTAAACGGCGCTGTTTTATAACCGTCCTGTGTAAATATTCTGCACAGCGCTCCGGCAATAAGACTTTTGCCCGCGCCGGACATTGTGCCCTGTATCATTATCGCCCTTGCCATTCTATTGCCTCCTCCAGCGCTTTTATAAGCCTTTTGTTATCCTCATGCTTTTTTATCCCTATTCTGTAGCTGCCCTCATTAAGTCCGTCATAATCGGAGCAGTCACGGATAAGAATATTTTTTTCAAGCAGCCGCGCTTGCAGTCCCGGTATACTTTTAAAGAATATAAAATTTGCCGAGGGCTTTATATACTCAATTCCGAGCCTTTCAAGCTCCCTCTCAAAATATTCCTTTTCTTTTCTTATATATTCTCTTGTTTTTACCGGCGTTTCTCTGTCCCTGCAAGCCGCAAGACCTGCCGCCTGCGCCAAAACCGAAACGCTCCACGGTTGCCGCGCTTTGTATATTCTCTCAATAAGCTCCGTGTCGGAGGTCATAAGATACCCCAGCCTTATTCCCGGCATGGCGTACATCTTGGTAAAGGACTTTAATATGACAAGCCTTTTGTATTCGGAAAGCAGACTGACGCATGAATATTGCTCCGGCTCGTCAAGAAAATCATTGAAGCATTCATCCACAACAATAAGTCTGTCCGCAGTTTCAAGCCTTTGTATTATTTCTGTTGTTTCCGTCAGCGCGCCTGTGGGATTGTTGGGATTGCAGATAAACTCAAGCTCTCCGTCCGCCTCCGAAATAATCCCGTCCGCAGCGCGAACCGCGTCCGCATACTCTGCAAAAGCCGGCTTATGCACGACCGCCCTTTTGGGTTTTACCGCATATACAAGGCTGTATATAAGCTCCGCCGCGCCGTTGCCGCATATTATATATTCAGACGGTACATCCTCGCGCTCCGCGATTTTCTCACGCAGCCGCGCGCATTTATAATCAGGGTATTGCGCTGTTTTATCCAGCGCGGCCATAACAGCATCCTTTACAGCCTGCGGCGTTCCGAGAGGATTAATATTTGCCGAAAAATCCAATATTCCTTTTCCGTATTCAAAAGCGTTTCCGCCGTGTTTATATTTCATGAACATTCTCCGTTTAAACTATTACCGCCGCTGCAAGCATCGCAAGCTCACATATCTGCAAAAAGCAGCCTGCAAGGTCGCCCGTTATTCCTCCGAAATGCTTACGGCATACATAGTAATGACATATAAAAACAGCAACAGCCGCTATTGCCGTTGCCGCGGCGTATTTTACACCGATAACAATAAGCGCTGCCGCCTCAATTACAAGCCATACCGCAAGTGCGGCTCTTACCCGCTTTTTCTGCGCCGACTCTCTAAACATATATGCAAGACCCGTGCCATTTGCGGTTTTAAAACACACCACGGAAAGACCGCTGAGCGTTCTTGACACCGCATAGCCTATTGCAATCACCGTCATATCCGATATTTTTACGGCGCTCCACAAGCCAAGGCAGAGTATAAAATACACCGCCGTCCATATTATCGCAAAGGCTCCCGTATGGGGGTCCTTCATGATCTCAAGCTTCTTCTCCTTATCGCCGTAGGAGGACAAAGCGTCCGCCGTATCAATAAACCCGTCCATATGTATTCCGCCTGTGATTACAATCGGAATTACACTCACAACCGCCGCGAACAGAAGTGAACTTACATTGCGAACAAGCATAAGCTTTCCTGCAATGTAAACAACCACGCCTATAATGATACCGATAAGCGGGAAAAAGCACATAACATATTTCATGCTTTCCTCCCGCCACTCAACGCGCGGCATCGGTATTCTCGAGTACATTGAAAATGCTATAATAAGTGAATTGATCATCTTTTGCTTCCTTGTTATTTTATAATGTTCGGGATTGACGCCGTAACCTCCGTAACCCTGTCCGCCTTTTCGGTATAAACCTTATTCAGCTCAGCAAGAGCGCTTTTGTATTTCTCCGTTTCGCCGCCGTACTCTATGCCGTCCGAAAAAATATCATCTGACACAAGAACAAAATTCTTACAGCTAAATCTCAGCCTTTCAATTCCCAATATAATTCTCTTTACATAATATCCTCCCGCGTCAAACATCTCATTTGCCAGAATATTTGACATACATTCAAGCAGCACTGTTGAATTTTCCGGCACCTGCAGGGACAATAAATCAGACGGTCTTTCTATGGTCTGAAATCCCTTTCCCGCTCTCTGTCCGCGGTGGCGCTGAATACGCTCCTCCGCCTCCGTGCTGCCGCGCTTCATTGTCGCAATATATAGCAGAGGTTCTCCGTCCCCGCAAAGCTCCTTTGCGCGGTTTTCGGCATATTCCGATTTTCCGCTGCCGCTGCCTCCTATTATAAATTCAAACATTTTATACTCCTTTCGTACTCGATACATCTATCCGTAAACAGTTTTACAAAATTTTCATTCGACCGATAATATAGATGCGGAAAGCCCGCAAACAAATTACCGTCAGCATGAACACATTCCCATGAACGTTTTCCGCCCGGCTTGACAGCCATACATGAACGGCCGTTGTCCGTACTGTCCCAGTAGTGAAATTCATGCGCCTTTACCGCCCCGGTTATAGAACCGCCTGTTATATCAATATATCCGAAGCGTACAAGCTTATCTGTCTTAAATGCCCTTGCCCTTATGACATCAGCCATTTTATATATTATACCGTCCTCTCCCTCAAGCTCGGAATGAAGATACATATAGCCTCCGCATTCGGCAAGGCACGGCATATTATTATTCAGTTTGTTTTTTATGTCCCTTAAAAGCTCCGTATTTTTACTGAGCTCCTTTGCGTATACCTCAGGATAGCCGCCGCCCAATACAAGTCCGCATATCCCCTCCGGCAGAGCTTTGTCCTTTAACGGACTGAACATCACCGGCTCCGCGCCGTATTTTTTCAGAATATCCATGTTATCCTTATAGTAAAAGCAGAACGCTTTATCATATGCAACGCCGATTTTCACACTGCCGCATTCCGTTTTTTTATCCGGTGTGTATTCAATATCATCTGCGTCCTCAGCCAGCTCAAGCAGCAAATCAATATCAACCGTCTCTGAAATCATACGCGCAGTATCTGAAATCAACGCTTCACTGTCCTCCGTTTCCTCCGGTGTGACAAGACCGAGATGGCGGCTTTTTAAGGTTTCCTCAAGCCGGGGTATAT
The DNA here is from genome assembly GCA_051877395.1 of Candidatus Ornithomonoglobus sp. GTDB lineage: Bacteria > Bacillota > Clostridia > UBA1381 > UBA1381 > Ornithomonoglobus. The sequence goes on along the minus strand of JBJEIV010000245.1, from coordinate 6,440 downwards.
ATCCCGCCGCTTTGATTCCTGTTTCGCGCTCTATTACGGGCTTTAGCTGCGTATAAGTCATTTTTGTGACGTTATTCAGAATAACCGCCGCTATACGGCTGTTTTCGAACTGTCCGACCAGTCCCTTTATAAGCGGAATTACCGTATATGCCATTCCCCTTGCCGGAAGTATCAGCGCAACAGGACAGTCAAGTGTCCGCGCTGTATCATACGAGCTTGCCGCGGCATTATCCATTGACCTGCCGTCATAATAGCCCATAACACCCTCGATAACGGCAATATCGCTTTCCTTTGCGTTTTCGGCAAAAACCGTTTTTAATTCCTCGCAACTGCTGAAAAACAAATCGAGATTTACCCCCTGCCTTCCGCAGGCCGCTCTGTGGTACATCGGGTCGATATAATCGGGGCCGCATTTAAATGGCGCGGTTTTATGTCCCCCGTCTTGCAGGATTTTCAGCAGCGAGCATACTGCTGTTGTTTTTCCTCCTCCACTCATTGCGGATGCTATCATAATGCGCGGTATATTACTTTTCATCTTCTGCGCCTTCCGCATCCGGCTTTTTGGTAAGAGTGAAAATATAAACAGGGTTCTGTCCCATCATCATGTCATAGCCTCTCACCTTTTTTGATTTCGCTATATTTACGCTTATGATCTCACTGTCAAGGTCAAGCTCCTCTATAACCCTCATAACCTCCGCGGCTGAATTTAGCGCTATTGTATTTATGACAATTTTAACAGCCGGATTTTTCCTGATTACACATTCAACGATCTCCTTGAGTCTTCTGTCGCTGCCGCCGATAAACACATGGGTCGGCGCGGGCAGACATTCTAAAGCCTCGGGCGCTTCGCCGTTTATCAGAAACACATTATCACAGCCGAATTTACAGCGGTTTTGATTTATAAGCACATAGCCCTCGCTCTTTTTCTCAACAGCGTATACTTTTATATCATGCGACGTCAGCGACGCCTCAACAGCTATCGAGCCTGTTCCCGCGCCTATATCATATAGAACACTGTCACGGTCAAGAGCAAGTCTTGAGATACACAGCGCTCTTATATCCTCCTTTGTCATGGGAACCTTGTCGCGGATAAATTCATCATCTTTTATATGCCTGCCAAGCAAATTTTTCGGTGACGGATTTTCAATTATAACCGATACCGGAGCCTTTATCTCCTCCCGCTCCGCGTCAAACATATACGAAACACCTGTTTCGCAGAGCATCTCATCCTCATAGCCGAGCCTTGAGCCTATATGAATTATGCAGTCATTAAGCTTATAACTGCCAAGCTGCGTTATAAGGCTGTTTATATCCTTAGGCTCATTAAGCAGGGCAAAGGTATATTTACTGTCCCTCACGATATTGCATATACTCTTTTTATTAAAATAATCCGTCTGCGGGCCGTGCAGGCTGACAAGCTCCGTATCTGTAACCGCTATGCCAAGCTTTGCGCACATATATGAATATGACGAAATTCCCGGAATATGCACAATTTCATAAGCTTTTAATTTTTCCGTAAGCCCCTTTGCTCCGCTGTAAAAGGAAATATCGCCCGAAAGCAGCACCGCCGCCGTTCCCGCTGTGCTCTTTAAGAGATATTCCTCGATTTCGTCCGGCTTATATGCCTTGTATTTCGGCTTATCATAAGCTTTAACGGCTTCAAACATACGCTCCGCGCCGATAAATATTTCCGCGTCCTCCATCGCCCGCGCCGCTTCGGCTGTAAGTGTTTTATTGTCCCCCATGCCTATGCCTATAAGATATACCTTCATTTAACATACTCCTTAACCGCGTTTTTAAATACTTCCTCATCACCGCCGCGGCACAGTTCTCCGTGCGCGTTTGAAAATACCTCAAACGCGTATTTTATATCGCCGCCGCAACGCTTATTTATATAAAAATCTATCCGTTCGCCTATCCGACGCATTACCTCATCAAATATTTCATACTCCTTAATTACCGCCGTCATATCATCAGTTGTCGCGCATTCCATAATTCGCTCCAAAGCTGAAACCGGCGCGCCGCAAAGCGCGGCATGGGTACAGAAAATTTCGGCTCTGCCGTCCGCAGTGCGCGAATGGGTGTTCATAATTCCGGCGGCAAGCTTTACAAGCTTGCCCGCATGACCTATAAGAACAATTCCACGGAATTTCTTCTCTATCGCAAAATCTATCGTTTCACCTATGAAGTTGCCGCACTTAACGGCGGCGTCTATATCAAGTCCCAGACTGCCGCGCACAAAATCTCTGCCGTAATTTCCGGGAACAATGATTGCGTAATCATGCCCGTTCCGGCGCTTGAAATTCAGTTCAACCTTAATCGTGTCAATAACCGCGCGTGTGCTCATAGGCTCAACTATTCCGCTTGTGCCGAGTATCGAGATTCCTCCCTCGATTCCAAGCCGTGGATTAAAGGTCTTTTGCGCAATTTCCTCGCCGCCCGGAGCGGATATAACAACCCTTGCGCCGCATTCCGCGCCAAGCTCCTCAATTACTCCGCTCACCGCATCGGCAATCATTTTACGCGGCACGCTGTTTATCGCAGCCGCGCCCACAGGCTGATCAAGCCCCGGCTTTGTAACCCTGCCGACACCCTCGCCGCCGTCTATCTCAATTCCGCATCCTCCGAGCGTAACCTCGGCAAATATGAGCATCCCGTTCGTTATATCGGGATCATCTCCGGCAAATTTTTTCACCGCGCAGCGCGCCGCGCCGCCGCTGTACTCAGCGCTGAGAATTTCAGCCTCAATCCGCGTACCGTTCGGGGTAATCACATATTCTGTTTTGACCGCCTCCCGCGTCAGCAGCATACGCGCCGCCGCCTTCGCCGCAATCGCCGCGCAGGTTCCGGTCGTGTAGCCGGATCTAAGCTCCGCCATTGTGATTCCCCCTCGCCTTAAAGATATATGTATTATACCATTTTCCGCGTCCGTTTTCAACTATTATTCAACTTTTTACTTGCTTAATTATATGTTCCGTGTTATAATAAACTCAAAACCGGAGGGATTGCTATGAATATAAAATGGGATTCAAACAACTACAAGGAACAGTTTTCTTTCGTACCGCAGTACGGCGAGGAGGTAACAAAGCTTATAACCAAGGAAAAGGACAGCTTTGTTGTGGATTTAGGCTGCGGAAACGGAACATTGACCGAAAAATTATATAACGAGGGATACCGCGTTATCGGTGTTGACGCTTCTGCCGATATGCTTGCGCTTGCAAAAAAAGAATATCCCGAAATCAAATTCATACAAGACAACGCTTTAAGCTTTAAGCTGAAGGATAAAGCGGACGTGATATTTTCAAACGCAGTATTTCATTGGATAGATAAGGCTGACCAGGAAAAGCTGATTGAAAACATATCGGAAAATTTAAAAACCGGCGGAGAGCTGGTCTGTGAGTTCGGCGGATACGGCTGCGCCGAGTCCGTGCATTCCGCATTGGAAAAGAGCTTTAACGACAGAAATCTGATATATCCGAGAACCTTTTACTTCCCCACAATCGGCGAATATGCTCCTCTCCTCGAAAAGCATGGCTTACGGGTCGAATACGCGGTGTTATTTGACAGACCGACACCGCAGCAGTCCGAGGACGGACTGACGGAATGGATCAATATGTTTGTAACAAAGCCGTTTGAGAATATGGATTTAAATATTAAAAATGAGATTTTAAAGGACACCGTAAATTGTTTAAGGGATAAGCTTTGCATCGGCGGCAAATGGTACATTGATTATGTTCGTATCAGGCTCAGAGCAAGAAAGACAACTCGAAATTTATAAGGAGAGCTGAAATGGTTTTAAACAGTCGATCAATACCGATATTAGATCCTGAAATAATCCTTGAATTTATAAATAAAGTCTGAAAAAATTCAAGGAGTGATATATAATGAGTAACCCTATAAAAAACCTAACAAAAAAAGAATGGGGACTTTGGTTAGGTTCTTTATTCATAATAGCAGTTTCAGATATACTATCGGGAGGTATTAATTTACTTACACTGATGTCAGCATGGGTAGGGATTACATCGCTGATTTTTGCGGCAAAAGGTAATGTATGGGCACAGATATTGATGATTGTGTTTAGTATCCTTTATGGGATTATTTCTTGGCAATTCCGATATTGGGAAGAAATGATTACTTATCTTGGAATGACTATGCCAATGGCGATATGGTCAACTGTAACGTGGATAAAGAATCCGGCGAAAAACGGAAAGGAAGTGGCAATTCAAAGGCTTACAAAAAAGCATATCGCAGGAATTGTATTCTTTGGCGCAATTACAACAGTTGTATTTTATTATATTCTGCGCGCGCTTGATACACCTAATATTGTGCTCAGCACAATTTCAATTACGACAAGTTTTATTGCGGCTTCGCTTACTATGCTTAGAACATCATACTATGCTCTGGGGTATGCGTCAAATGATATTGTGCTGATAATCCTATGGGGACTGGCATCAATAGATAATCCGATTTATATTCCTGTAGTAGTAAATTTTGTGATTTTCTTTCTAAATGATATGTATGGTTTTATAAGCTGGAGGAAAAGAGAGGCAATTCAGAGTTGAACAGCTTTCGGTTTATATTTTTCTTTGATTGGAGGAATACATAATGGCATATTTATTTGTACATTTCCGTGAAAAGTGGACGGACGACGGGGAGCAGATTTATTTTGCTCTGAGCAGGGACGGCTATCACTGGGAGGATGTCAACGGCGGCAAGCCTGTTATTACCGCCTCAAAGGGTGATTTAGGCGTGCGGGATATAGTAATAACACGCGCGCCAGATAACAGCTTTGTTATCATGGCGACAGACCTTGCGCTTATAAGAAATATAGACAGCAAATATCAAGGGAATATAAAAAACGCGTTCAAGGACGGCAGCAAGGCTATTGCGATGTGGAAATCGGACGACCTGGTAAACTGGTCGGATGAAATTCTCCTGCAATTTGACGACGATACCCTCGGCTGCTATTGGGCGCCCGGAATATTTTTTGATGACGTGAGCGGAGAATATATTATTCATTGGTCCTCCTCAAACAAAAATGATGATTACAGCGGGTTAGCCATATACTACAGCCGTACAAAGGATTTTAAAGCCTTTGCAAAGCCGGAATTGTTTTATAAAAAATCCGACAGCGAGCTTTTGGACTCATTTATCTGCAAAGCAGACGGAACCTATCATTTGTTTGTTAAGAGCGCGGACAGACCGAAAGCGGTTATACATGAAACCTCAAAGACCTTAAACGGTCCGTATATAAGAGATACTCAATTTGACGAGCAAATGAAAAGGCTTGAAAAATTCCATGCGTATGAAGCGCCCATGGTTTACACCCTGTCCGATAAAAAGCTCTGCCTGATGCTGGATTTCTACGGGTGCGAGAAAAAAGAGGATATGGGCTATGTTCCGTTCGTTATGGACTCTCTGGATGATGTGCGGTTAAACTGCGCGGAAGAAAAATTTATGTTCCCCTATAAATTCAAGCATGGCGTGGCAATGGAAATCACCGATAAGGAATATGAAAGAATCAAGCGGCATATGTGCCGCAGCTGAGCGCAGAGATAATTCGGAATTTGAGGTGAAATTATGGCGTCAAGTAAAGAATATTTGGAATTTATTTTAGGGCAGTTATCTGAATTAGAAGAAATTACATATAGAGCTATGATGGGAGAATTTATTATCTATTACCGAGGTAAGATTATTTGTGGTATATATGATGATAGATTGCTTGTCAAACCAGTAAAATCAGCAATTCGTTATATGCCAACAGCTCATTATGAATTACCCTATGAGGGAGCAAAAGAAATGTTGTTGGTAGATGAAGTTGATAATAAAGAGTTTTTGACAGGTTTGTTTAATGCTATGTATGAGGAGTTACCAACTCCAAAACCGAAAAAGAAGAAATAGACAACTTCCGGTAGGTGATTATATGAAAACAGGTTATATTATGACAGACGAAAAAAAGAGTATTGAAGCGGCTAAACGGGGATTTGAGGAGACTTTTTCTGACGGAGAATTCTATAATAAGCAAACACAGGATGAAGAACATTTAAACGCTATACTTGAATTTCTGCCGATAAAATCGGGTATGCGGATATTGGATTTGGGCACAGGGAGCGGTTACTTGTCCTTTGCCGTTGCAAAAAAATATCCCGAAGTAAAAATTATTGGATTGGATATAGTCGAAAAAGCATTGGAAACCAACCGAAAGAGGGCAATCAAAGCAAAATTGAGTAACATCGGTTTTGTTAATTATGACGGCACTGATTTTCCTTTTAACGATAAAAGCTTTGACATGGTTATATCCAGATATGCTCTGCATCATTTCCCTATGATAGCCGCAAGCATTGCGGAGGTCAGCCGAGTTTTGAAATGGGACGGATACTTATTCATTTCAGATCCGGCGCCGAACGCAGATGACTCACAGAGATTTATAGACGCATATA
>JBJEIV010000244.1:0-11151 GCA_051877395.1 Candidatus Ornithomonoglobus sp. | reverse complement strand
CCAGAGCCGAATGGGACGCGGCGTCACCGATTGCGGAAAAACGCTTGAGAACGATCGGCAGACCGATGCACGGCGCGCTTACGGCAATCATTATTGCCGCGAGAAAGGCTCTTATCATAAAGCTGTGTGAAAAAATATTATCCATGATGATGCAACCTCTTTCCCGCAAGTATATCAGAAATCCTCTCAAGGGACAAATCCGCAGTGCTGACAAATTCCTCGTAGCCGTGCTCGCAGAAGATGAGCAGCTTGTTTGCGGCTTTGAGCAGAGTCGGTGTGTCATGGTTTGTCATTATGATTGTCATGCCGTCATTATTGAGCTTTTCGATAATCTCCATGATCTCACGGACTGACGCGGCGTCAATTCCGACTGTCGGTTCGTCCATAAGCAGCAGCTCCGGCTTTGAAACAAGCGCGCGGGCTATAAACACCCTCTGTTGCTGACCGCCCGAAAGAGAGCCGACAAGCTTGTTTTTGTATTCGGTCATTCCGACAAGTGAAAGAGCCTCGTCAACCTTTTTTTCATCGTCCTTGGTGTACCGTTTAAAAAGTCCCTTTAACGGAAAAAGGTTGGCGCGGACGACCTCGCGCACGGTGGCGGGGAAGTCGGAGTTGAACGAGTTTGCCTTCTGGGAAACATAGCCTACGCGGCTGCGCACCTTAGAAAGCTCCGTGCCGAACAGCTCAATACTGCCGCTGTCCTGCTTTAGAAGTCCCAGAATCAGCTTTATAAGCGTTGACTTGCCCGCGCCGTTAGCGCCTATAATGCCGAGAAAATCACCCTTTTGCAGCGTGAAGCTTACATTCTTCAGAACCGCCTGATCAGGGTATTCAAAGGTCAGGCTTTCGACCTTAATTATTTCTTTTGTCATGTTATTTTACCTCTTATCCGAGAGCTTTTTTCAGAGCCTCAAGATTGCTGTACATTACAGTGAAATAGTCCTCATCATCGAGATTGCCCTCAAACGGGTCAAGTGAAAGAAGCTCACAGCCGGTATCTGCCGCTATTGTTTCAACGATCGCGCTTGTTCCGAGCGGCTCGGTAAAGATATAGCCGATATTATTATCGGTGATATAGCTCTCAATTTCCGCTATTCTCTTAGGTGTCGGGTCCTCCTCGTTATCTTTGCCGTTTATCGGGTACTGTGTCAGAGAGAATGCGTCGCACAGGCTCTGATAAGCGTCGTGTGAAACGACAATGTTGTCTGAGGAAAGTCCCGTCAGCGCCTCTGTATAGTCTGCAATCAGCTTATCTATCTTGTCGTGCGTGGTGTTAAGTCTTTGGAGATAGTATTCTGTATTGTCGGGGTCGGCTGTGATAAAGGCGGTTGCGATATTTGTCATTTCGAGCGCGGCATTTTCGGGATTGAGCCATACATGCGGGTCGGTGAGGTCATCGCCTTCAATGTCTGATGCTTCAATTATAACAACATCTGTTCCTTTAAGCGTGTCTGCAACGGTATCGGTCCATGCTTCTATTCCCATGCCGTTATAAATAAAGACATCCGCTTTTGTCAGCTTTGCCATATCCTGCGCCGTCGGTTCAAAGTCGTGCGGCTCCGAGCCGGGAGGGCACATATTGTATACATCGACCATATCGCCGCCTATCTGGCGCGCAAAGTCATACATTGCGTAGAATGATGTATAAACCTGTAATTTGCCGCTTTTCGTATCGGCTTCCGTATTTGGTTCTGAGCCGCAGGCGGCAAGTGTCAGCGTAAGCGCTGCGGCAGTGAATAATGATAATGTTTTCTTCATATAATCTCCTTAATTTTTAATTTATTTATTTTGCGTCGTACCAGCTCTTGCCGGACGCAGCCTCCGCGATAAGAGGAACGTCAAGCTTCACCGCGTTTTCCATTTCATGGGTGAGAAGCTCTTTTACCTTTTCCACCTCATCGAGCGGAGTTTCGATAATAAGCTCATCGTGAACCTGCAAAATCATTTTTGCCTTTAAGCCCTCCGCTTCAAGCCTGTTATAAACTCTGACCATCGCGAGCTTTATAATATCGGCGGCTGTACCCTGAACAGGCGTGTTCATCGCCGCGCGCTCTCCGAAGCTGCGGAGGTTTGCGTTTGACGAGTTAAGCTCAGGAATGTAGCGTATACGGTTCATCATGGTTTTTACATAGCCGGTATTGTGTGCGTCACGCTTTGTCTTTTCCATAAATTCATGAACGCCGCGGTACTTTGTGAAATAGTCGTCCATGTACTTCTTCGCCTGTTTAAAGGAAATGCCGAGGTCCTGCGAAAGCGAATATTCGCCCATGCCGTAAATAATGCCGAAATTGATAGCCTTGGCGGACGAACGCTGCTCCTTTGTGAGCTTTTCGATCGGTACTCCGAGAACCTGCGAGGCTGTGACCGCGTGAATATCCATACCGTTTTTAAAAGCGTTTATCATGTTTTCGTCCTTTGAAAGGTGGGCGAGAACCCTCAGCTCTATCTGTGAGTAGTCCGCGTCAACAAGAACGCAGCCCTCCCTTGCGGCAAACATCTTCCGTATTTCACGCCCCAGAGCGGTACGAGTGGGAATGTTCTGCATATTCGGGTCTGACGAGCTTAAACGTCCCGTAACCGTTCCCGTCTGGTGGAATACCGAATGTATTCTGCCGGTTTCGGGATTTACGAGGTTTCCGAGACTGTCGCAGTAGGTGGATTTAAGCTTCTGATAGGTCCTGTATTCGAGAACATCGGCAACAACAGGCACGCCGCGGAGCTTTTCAAGTATATCCGCCTTTGTAGACCAGCCGCTTTTTGTCTTTTTGCCGTGGGGCAGACCAAGCTTTTCAAAGAGGATCGCGCCTAACTGCTTGGGTGAGTTTATGTTAAATTCTTCTCCCGCAGCTTCATATATGCGCTTTTCAAGCTCCGCGATCCTTACCGAAAGCGTATCGCCAAAATCTCTTAGCGCCTGCGTGTCAAGGGTTATGCCGAGCAGCTGCATGGACGCCAGAACCCTGATAAGCGGCATTTCAACCTCATAGAACAGCTCATGCTGTCCGTTTTCCTCTATCAGCCTTGCAAGCTTTTTTTGCAGGGCGTAAATTATAAGCGCGTATCTGCCCGATGTGTCCGAAGGTTTTTCATCGTCAAAGAGCGAGAGCTGCGCGTTTTCACCGGACTCAACATATACCCCGAGATACTGAGCGGCAAGCGAATCTATATCGAGCGCTTTTGACGGATCGCACAGATACGCCGCGATAGCGCAGTCGAAGGCGCAGCCTTTAAGCTCCGATTTTCCGTCAAAAGCGATAAGGACGTCCTTAACCGAGACTGAATATTTTGTTATGCTCTCATCGGAAAGAATGGGGGAGAGCGCCGCGATAAGCGTGTCCCCGGAAAGCTCCGGCGCGGAGCAGAAGGCCTTTTCGGAATTTGCCGCCGCTGCCGATACTATTATTCCGTTCTTTAATTCAAGGTATACCGCGATTTCATTGCCAAGCGATGAAACCGCCTTTGCAAGCTCCCCGCCGTCTGCGATACACTGAACGGTTCTGCCGTTAAAGAAGTCCGCGTCAGCCTCCGCTCCCTCGGGCGGGGGAGTGAGATTCATTTTCTTTATGACGCTTTTTAATCCCAGACGGTTAAGATTTGTGTAAAGCTCCGGCTTATAATCGGGGTTGGTGGAATCGTATGCTCCGCTGTTAAAATCAATTTCTATCGGAACATTTATGTCAATCTGAGCAAGCTTTTTGCTCAGGAATGCGTTGTCCTTATCGGAAAGCAGCTTTTCCTTTATTTTTGCTGAGACGTTCGCCTCGTCTATATGCTCATACATATTCTCGATGGTCGAAAACTGCGCGATCAGCTTTGATGCTGTCTTTTCTCCGATACCCGCAACTCCCGGAATATTATCAGACTTATCGCCCATAAGCGCCTTCATGTCAACAAATTCCGAGGGGATAACGCCGTATTTCTCCTTTACCGCCGCCTCGTCATAGAGGTCGGTCACACTCTGACCCATTTTTGTTGACGCGAGCACCACCGTTGTGCCGTTGTCCGCAAGCTGGAGATCGTCGCGGTCGCCTGTTGCGATATAGCATTCAATACCTTTTTCGCCGCATACGCGCGAAACTGTACCTATAATATCATCCGCCTCATAGCCCTCAAGCTGAAGGATAGGTATATTCATATCGGAAAGAATACTCTTCATGACCGGCATCTGCGCCGCAAGCTCATCGGGCATAGCGTGGCGGTTAGCCTTGTAGCCGTCATACATTTTATGACGGAAGGTGGGCGCTTTAAGGTCAAATGCCGCGAGAATATACTGCGGCTTATAGTCGGTTATAAGCTTCATAAGAATGTTAAGAAAGCCGTACACCGCGTTAGTCGGCGTGCCGTCCGGCGCGGAAAGCGCGCGTATTCCGTAAAAGGCTCTGTTTATTATGCTGTTGGAATCAAGAATCAATAATCTTTCCATGCTCAAGCTCCTGTTAATGATAAATATTTTATATTATTCTATATCAGTTCGGGATATTTGTCAAGTGTACAAATTAATAAAGATTGAAGGAGCAGTGTCCGGCGCGGAGCAGAGAGGCAAAAAAAGTCCGCGGAGCGCGGAAGGCGCGCCCTGCGGACCCGGAAAATCAGGAGTTGAACTGTACCTTTATTCTGTTTTCGGGAATATCTCTCAATGTGAATTTCTCGTCTGTTTTGCCCAGTCCTATTGAGCAGCAGGGGGTGTACCCCTCGGGCAGCTTCAATTCCTTCAGGATTTCTTCAGAGCTGTTCATAGCAAAAACCGCGCCCCAGATATAACAGGAGCCTAAGCCCAGCTCCGTTGCCTCAAGCGCCATATTGTGGGCGATAATCGCCGCGTTTGAATAAGCGGTGTTATCGTTTGGCGCGGGAGACAATTTTGAGGAAACTACTATCAGCATAGGAGCGCCGTAAAGCATGGCAATATCCGGCATATTCATATACGCGCGGCAATTTTTGTCTATCTTATCAAGAAGCGCCTTATCGGTTATAACCGACAAAACAAGGCTGTCATATGCCTTCATTCCCACCGGAGCCGCGTTTGCCGCGGTCAGTATCTTCTTTAATTCCTCCTCTGACGGACATTCTCCGGTATAGCTGCGGACGGATTTTCTGTTGCATATCGTTTCAAAGGTGTTCATATAAATTTCCTTCTTTCTCTTGAATTTTTATGGTATTTATATTATACTATATATAAAATCAATGTCAAGTACGCAGATTAAACATACTTGGTATGTGAAATAATACTATGGAGCGCATATGATGAAAATTAATTATGACGAATATAAGGAATTGGTAAAAAGGGCAGATTTAAGCTCGGACTGCCCTGTGGGAAGGCTTCTGGAGATATTCTCCGGCAAGTGGCATATCAGGATCATATTTGAGCTTACAAAGGTTGACAGCATCAGGTTCGGAGCTTTGAAGGCAAAAATAGGCGGAATAACAAACACGATGCTTGCCAATACCCTTAAGCAGCTTGAGCATAACGGCATTATAATAAGAACGCAGTTTAATGAAATCCCTCCTCATGTGGAGTATTCGCTTTCCGAAAGCGGAAAAGAGCTGTACCCGATATTTTACGCTATGGCCGAATGGGCGGTCAAATATTTGTGAGCGTTCTTAATTTAATCACCGTACGTTTACAGTTTGTTCACAAAAAATATGCTTTTTGTTTACATTTGTGACATACTGGGGTAATAAGTGGGTGTTAGAATGTAATCACATTAAGGGAAAAGAAAAAAAGACAAACTCTATAATGGAGACAGGAGGAATACAAAAATGAAACATTTTGATTATAGTGATTCGACAGATGTAGTTGTATATGAAAATCATGACAGCAGCGAAAACAAGGCCGACAGGAAACCAAAAACATGGCTTGTTGCTGTATCCTCGGCTCTCGCGGCAAGTATATTTACAGTAGGTATTACAACGGGTGTTCAGCATTTTTCAAAAAGCGTACCGCAGCTTGACACGACTACGGCAGGCGCAAATATAGCGGATAACGGCGGCTCTGAGCCGGGCAGCACAGACGGAGCAACGACAGCGGCCTTCACAAACAACGGAAAGGCTCTTACGGTGCCCGAGATTGCCACAAAGGTAGGCCCGTCGGTAGTGGGTGTTATAAATAAAACCACGGTTCAGCCTCAGAAGTATTGGGATCCGTTCAACGGCAGATATTATTATGATACCGATCCGATACAGGGAGACGGCGACAATACAGTAGAGCAGGGCTCAGGCTCAGGAATCATAATCAGCGATGACGGCTACATCGTAACCAACCAGCATGTTATAGACGGCGCGACAGAGGTTGAGGTCGTTTTAAACACCGGAAACACCTACGGCGCAAAGATTATAGGTCAGGACACCAAAACGGACCTTGCTGTATTAAAGATAGAGCCTACTGGTGAGGATAAGCTCACAGCGGCAACTCTGGGCGATTCAACAACAGTTCAGGTTGGCGAGCTTGCGGTTGCGATCGGCAACCCGATGGGTATGGAGTTTTCCGGCTCTGTAACGGCGGGTATCATAAGCGCCGTAAACAGAACCATGACTATAGATAACAGAACATATAACCTTCTCCAGACCGACGCCGCAATCAATGCCGGTAATTCGGGCGGAGCGCTTATAAACCAGTACGGCGAGGTAATCGGCATAAACTCCGTAAAGCTTTCAACAACAGGTGTTGAGGGTATGGGCTTTGCAATCGCAATCTCGGAGGCAAAGCCGATCATAAACGACCTTATGGCATCGGGATATGTAACAGGCAGACCGCTTGTCGGCATAGGCATAAGTGAAACACGCTACGGTCTTTTCATCAGCACGATCCAGGAAGGAAGCGGCGCGGAGGCAGCCGGACTCAAGGTCAATGATATGATACTTGAGGTAGACGGTCAGAAGGTAGCTTCAACATCTGAGGTCAATGAGATCCGTGATAAGAAGAAGCCGGGTGACACGATGTCATTTAAGATTCTTCGTGACGGAGAAACTATGGAAATAAGCGTTAAGCTTATTGAGGATGCCACCTCAAAGACCGAAAACAATAAATAAATCAGAAATTCAGTTTTAATCGTGGCTGTTGATCAGCCAATACCATCCTTTTTTTCATATGCCCTGCGGCAAAAAACCGCAGGGCTCCCCCCAAAATCGCGAAACGTGCCCAGATCCCCGGCGCGTTTCGTTTTTTTTTTTTTTGAAATTTAACAAAAAAAACAGCTAAGCGAATGCTTAGCTGTCAGATGGCTGCGGAATCAGGATTCGAACCCGAACAGAGTGAGTCAGAGTCACTAGTGCTACCCTTACACAATTCCGCAATTTATATTTTGTCGTGGCTGTTTCTCTCAACCAACGAAGACTATTATAGCAGAAGTTTATCCGTTTGTCAACACTTTTTTGAAAATTTTTTGAAAAATTTAAAATTAAATTTAAGACGGTTTTAATTTGTGATACTGACCACCGGTTTAAGGGCTTCATCGGTGCCTGCGGGGCTGAAGCAGGAGAGGTACATTGTGTATTTCTTATTCGTACAGAAATATATCTTCATTTCATTATCCGCATCGTCGGTACATTTATAGACCGTATATGCCGCGCTGTTTCCCTGAAGTCTGTCCGTTGAATTAAGCATGAAGCCCTTCTGCTCCAGAATTGTCTGAACCTTTACATCAGCCGCCGCCATGTAACGGCTTAAAACTCCAGTCCTCAGCTGTATAAGCTCTACCTTGCCGCCGTTTTCCCCTTCGGCGTGAAAAATGGTATCTGCAAATTCTCCGCCGGAGGACGCAGCTGTCAGCTCCCAGCCGTCCGGGAAATCTATACAAAGAGCATAGGCGCTGTTTTCGTATGTGTTTCCTGTAACAATTCCGGCATTGAAATCATCATCAGGCGTTACCATACCGTTTATAAAGCTTCCCATAAAGAGCGATATAAGAGCAGCCAGAACGGCAAAGCCTCCGAAGATTATTGAAATAATGCAGCGGCGATGACAGGGATTTTCGGCAGACTGCTGTCTTTTTTGTGAAATCATCATTGCCGACGCGCGGATTATTGCTATAATTCCAAGTATGCCTCCAATTACGATAAAGCCCGTAAGGAAGGCCGCAATTGAGATAATTAGTGTAATTGCCGCCTGCTTTTCGGGATTATTGATTATTGAGGTCGTTTTTATATTATTCTTCATATTGCTTCACTCCATAAATATTTTATGAAAGTATTATATATTATTTTTACCGCAGTGTCAACAATAAAACAGTTGTTGTATTGATTTCGGGGCGGTTTTGTGGTACAATAAACATAGGGTGATGAGGCGTATGGACAGTAAGATAATAGGCATAGAATTGGAGCTTTCAAACGGTGATTACAGAATAATCTATGGCAATAAGCTCGGTGTGAGCAGTGACGCTCCGTTTTTGTGCTATACGGAAAATAATATATGGCATATTGTAAGTGATCCGGAGAAGAAAAACGGACTGGATGCCGTCGTGACGCTTCCGGCGGGGTGTGAGCATGAGTTTATAAAAATAAAATCCCAAAATGCCGGTATTTATTCGTCAAATCTGAGCGCGGGGACGGTTGAGCTTGAACTGAAAAAATGCAGAACAAGGTTCAGAAATATCACGGCGCGGAGGGTGATAATATCTGCCGTACACGGCAGTAACGAAATTTCTCTTAAACCTTTGATCAGCGCGGATATAGACTGCGGCTTCGGAAGCTTAAAAGCGGAGCTGCGCAAAAGCATCCGTGAGTATTACATAGAGGCCCTTTGCGGGGCGGGGAGCCTCGTGATCGACGGCGTCATGACCGGCAGGAATTACAGAACGGGAGCTGCGGACGGGATAAAAATCAATGTAAGGTGCGGACTGGGAAATATGATCATAAACAGATGTGATTGAGCATTAATGATTTTTTCTGATTTAATACAGATTTTTCATATTATATCTTGAAATTTTACCAAATTGGGTGTATAATTATAATATCTTAATATTTTATGAAGGAGAATTTTTACAAATGGGAAAGTTTATTGACAGTGTAAAAGCAAAGGCAAAATCAGACCTTAAGACAATTGTTCTCGCTGAGGGCGAAGAACTGAGAACAATTCAGGCGGCGGCAATTGTTAAGGCTGAGGGATATGCAAAGAATGTTCTTTTGGGTGATCCCGAAAAGATCAGGAAGATCGCGGCGGATGAAGGCCTTGATATTGACGGTATCGAAATCATTGATCCGGCTGAGGGCAGCGAGGAATTTGCCGAGCTGTTCGCAGAGCTCAGAAAGAAGAAGGGCGTTACGATCGAGCAGGCGAGAGAAACCGTTAAGGATCCGCTCTATTACGGCGTAATGATGGTTAAGACAGGCAAGGTAGACGGTATGGTTGCAGGCGCAATCAATTCATCAGCTAACGTTATCAGACCGTCACTCCAGATACTTAAGACTGCTCCGGGTACAAAGCTTGTTTCGGCATTCTTTGTAATCAATGTTCCGGACTGCGAGTTCGGCGAGAACGGTACGTTTGTATTCGGTGATTCGGGTCTTAACATGAATCCGTCGGCTGACGATGTTTCGGAAATCGCGCTTTCATCGGCGGCATCCTTCAAGCAGCTTGTAGGCGCTGACCCGAAGGTTGCAATGCTTTCATTCTCTACATACGGCAGCGCAAAGGATCCGTTGGTTGATAAGATGCAGGAGGCGACAAGACTTGCAAAGGAAAAGATCGCAGAGCGCGGACTTGACCTTGCTCTTGACGGCGAGCTTCAGTTTGACGCGGCTATCGTTCCTAGTGTCGGCGCGTCAAAGGCTCCTGGTTCGGATGTTGCGGGTAATGCCAACGTTCTTATATTCCCTGATCTTAACGCGGGCAACATCGGCTACAAGATCGCTCAGAGACTTGGTAAGGCTGAGGCATACGGTCCGGTTCTCCAGGGTATCGCAGCTCCGGTCAATGACCTCTCACGCGGCTGCGTAGCTGAGGATATTGCGGGCGTAGTAGCTATAACGGCAGTTCAGGCGCAGGCGTAATCCGCGCAAAATTTCCTGCGCATCTCATATTTTTTAGCAGTCTAGAATAAACGGCGGCTGCTCAAAGGTATAATCTGCTTGAAGCTTTTGCGCGGGGGGAAATATTAATTAATTTGAAAGGATAAAACAACATGAAGATATTAGTTATTAATGCCGGAAGCTCATCACTTAAATATCAGCTTATTGATATGGATAACAAGAGCGTTATGGCAAAGGGTCTTTGCGAGAGAATAGGTATTGACGGTTCAAATCTCCAGCACACATGCGTATTGAAGGGACTTGACAAGAAGAAAATCGAAAAGCCGATGAAGGATCACGGCGACGCGATACAGATGGTTATCGACGCGCTTGTTGACCCGGAGATCGGAGTTATCAGCTCAATGGATGAGATCGGCGCGGTAGGTCACAGAGTTGTACACGGCGCTGAGGAGTTTACAGACTCAACGATCATCACAGAGGCGGTTATGAAGGCGCTTGACAAGTGCACACCGCTTGCTCCGCTTCACAACCCGCCGAATATTATCGGTATCAACGCCTGCAAGAAGATCATGCCAAACACACCGATGGTCGGCGTATTCGATACTGCGTTCCATCAGACAATGCCGGCAAAGGCATTTATGTACGCTCTGCCGTATGAGCTGTATGAGGAGGACAGGATCAGAAAGTATGGCTTCCACGGAACATCACACAAATATGTTTCACAGCAGGCTGTTAAGTACCTCGGCAAGGACGCAAAGGACCTGAAGATCATCACCTGCCATCTCGGCAACGGCTCATCGATCAGCGCTGTTGACGGCGGAAAGTGCGTGGACACATCAATGGGCTTTACCCCTCTTGACGGTGTTCCGATGGGCACAAGAACAGGTTCAATGGACCCGGCTGTTATGACCTTCCTTATGAATAAGGGTATGACGGCGGCAGAGATCGATAACCTCGTAAACAAGAAGAGCGGTGTTGCAGGCGTATCGGGCGTTTCATCAGACTTCCGTGACCTTTCCGCTGCGGCTAAAGAGGGCAACAAGAGAGCAGAGCTTGCTCTTGATATGTTCAAGTATCAGGTTAAGAAGTATATCGGCGCATATGCGGCTGCTATGGGCGGCGTTGACGCCGTTGTGTTCACCGCGGGCGTAGGCGAAAACACTGCCGTCGTGCGCAGCGCTATCT
>JBJEIV010000243.1:0-2215 GCA_051877395.1 Candidatus Ornithomonoglobus sp. | reverse complement strand
CATCTGCGGCTCTCGCCTGCATATAGCTGTCGTCCATTGATGCGAACATTTCAGCGAAATTATCGGCGGTTACGGCTACCGCATATTCAGCGTTTACCCGCTGTGATTCTATCACACCTGCTATCGCCTCATTATAATCATCGTCATCAAGCATCATCATATGAATTTCGAATATCTGCGCGTTGGTTTCACCGACCTCTTTAAGCGCTTTTTCATATATCTCCTGAAGCTGACGGACAGCCTCTGCCTTTGCCGCTTCAAGTCTGCTCTTTTCCGCTTCCGGATCCGTTATCTTT
Source organism: Candidatus Ornithomonoglobus sp. (assembly GCA_051877395.1). Classification (GTDB taxonomy): domain Bacteria; phylum Bacillota; class Clostridia; order UBA1381; family UBA1381; genus Ornithomonoglobus. The sequence continues at coordinate 1,919 of JBJEIV010000243.1, read as the reverse complement.
ATCCGTTTAACACTGACGTCCTTACGCTTAAACAGCGAGATCTTACCAATCGCCACAGCGCCGTAAACGCCTTTTCCGCAAAACTTAATCATAGCTGCACTCCTTTAAAGATTTGCCGAGAAAAACTCCTCCATTGCCTTTACGGAAGCATCCTCGTCGCCGCCTTCAACACTAACCTTAACGGTATCCGCATTCTTTACTCCAAGTCCCATGATCGCAAACAGCTTTGAGGCATCTGCGCTCTTGCCGTCCTTTTCAATTGTAACCTTGCTGTCAAGTCCCTTTGCAGCTTTAACAAGAAGTCCTGCCGGTCTTGCGTGGATGCCCAGTTCGTCCTTTATTGTGTACTCAAATGTTTTCATGATAAATCCTCTCCTTTATTAATTGATTTTCAAAATATTCTTTCCTGCTTTAACAATACCCGATGCTGTAGTCTTTATTTCACTGTAATCATCAGTATTGCATATAATCATCGGGGTTGTGACCTTGTATCCGGCATTGCGTATACCTTCAATATCAAAGGTTATGAGCAAATCGCCCTTCTTTACCTTCTGACCGTCTTTAACTACAGCGTCAAAGAACTGTCCGTTAAGCTTTACGGTGTCGATTCCGATGTGCAGAAGTATCTCACATCCGTCATCGGATGTCATATTAACCGCGTGCTTTGTATCAAACACACTCTCGATCGTACAGTCGCACGGAGCGTAAAGCTTGCCCTCCGAAGGCTCAACAGCTACACCGTCACCGAGTATTTTTCCCGAGAATACAGCATCCTCAACCTTCTCAAGAGGAACCACCGTTCCGTTGAGATGAGCCGCAAGCGTAATATCCTTAGCCGCTGTCGGCTTCTTTTCTTCAGCCGCAGGCGCGGGTTCTGCCGTACCGGCGTCAAGAATTTTATCTACATTGTCGGCATCGGGCGTGTCAAGGAAGTCCTCGAGATTTGATTTAATTACAGCAACCTGCGGGCCGTATATTACCTGCACACCGTTGCCCTTATGGATCACACCGGAAGCGCCGCTCTGCTTTAAAAGTCCGTCAGCTACAAGCTCGGCTTTTTTAACGGTTACACGGAGTCTTGTAGCGCAGCAGTCAACATCCGAAAGATTTGCCTTTCCTCCCAGACCCTTTACAATTAATACGCTTACCATATCAATAGCAGTACCTGAAGCAGCCGCAGCGCCGGCTTTTCTTGCGTTTACATCCTTACGGGTATAAAGCTTTGTTTCCTCCTCATCAGCCTCTCTGCCCGGAGTTTTCAGGTTGAGCTTTGTAATCATGAAATAGAATACAAAATAGTAAACAACCGCAAAAATGACACCGATAATTACGATCCATATCCAGTTTGTCTTTGCATTTCCCTGTAATATACCGAACAGGAGCATATCTATAAATCCGCCGGAGAAGGTCATTCCGACACCGACCCCGAATATGTGCATCAGCATAAATGAAAGACCTGCAAGCACACAGTGAACCGCATACATTAACGGAGCAACAAACAGGAATGTAAATTCGAGCGGCTCGGTAATACCTGTGAGCATTGATGTTAAAGCTGCGGAAAGAAGCAAACCGCCTACAACCTTTTTCTTTTCCGGTCTTGCAGCCTTGTACATTGCAAATGCAGCCGCAGGAAGTCCGAAGATCATGAATGGGAATTTACCGGTCATAAATCTTGTTGCTGAAACTGAGAACTGTGTGGTCGACTTTGACGCAAGCTCTGCAAAGAATATGTTCTGCGCGCCCTGTACAAGCGTGCCGTCGATTACCATTGAACCGCCGACCTCTGTCTGCCAGAACGGCATATAGAATACATGGTGCAGACCGAACGGGATCAACGCGCGCTCGATAATTCCGTAAATCCATGTTCCGGCATAGCCCGACGCGAGAACCAGTCCGCCCAGCTTTGCGATCCATCCCTG
>JBJEIV010000242.1:0-2215 GCA_051877395.1 Candidatus Ornithomonoglobus sp. | reverse complement strand
AGCCGGAAAGTGCTGTGAGAGCGGCGACATCCTCTTAAATGACAGAATGCTCGCGCCGGTTGAGGTAGGCGAGACACTTGCGGTTCTCTCGACCGGCGCGTATAACTATTCAATGGCTTCAAACTATAACAGAATCCCGCGTCCGGCAATAGTTGCGGTATCGGGAGGCAAGGCAAAGGTAATCGTTAAGAGAGAAACCTATGAGGACTTAATTAAAAACGATGTATTTTAATCAATATATGACCGCTTGCTGCGTGACCCAGAGGGAGCGGACTGCCTTTTCCGCGCCCTTTTGTTCAGGGGTTGACAAACATATGTTAATGTGGTATAATTATTGAGTAGATTTTAAAATTTTTTAAGGAAGGAAGTTTTTTATGAAGAAAGTTTTAGGTTTATTACTGACAGGCGCTCTTGCGCTTTCAATGGCAGGCTGCGGAAGCAGCGCGCCGGCAGATACCGACGCTGCAGATACAGCTTCAACAGGTTCAAAGTACATAATAGCAACTGATACAGCGTTCCCGCCGTTCGAGTTCACCGACGCTTCAGGTAACTTTGTAGGTATCGATGTAGATATCATGGATGCGATCGCTGAGGATCAGGGCTTTGAGTATGAGATGCAGTCGCTTGGCTTTGACGCGGCTCTCGCTGCGGTTCAGTCGGGACAGGCTGACGGTGTGATCGCAGGAATGTCGATCACTGATGAAAGAAAGGAAAAGTTCGATTTCTCGGATCCGTATTACAATGCAGAGGTTACAATCGCTGTTTCCGCAAATTCTGACATAGCATCATATGATGATCTTAAGGGCGCTAAGGTTGCCGTTAAGACAGGTACAAACGGCGCTGACTACGCTAAGTCGATCGCTGATGAATATGAGCTTACAATCACAGAGTTCAAGGATTCACCGACAATGTATCAGGATGTTATCGCAGGCAACACCGTTGCATGCTTCGAGGATTATCCGGTTATGGCTTACAACATTCAGCAGGGCGCTCAGCTTGTAATTCCTGAGGGCTGCACAGCGGCAGGCTCAGACTACGGCTTCGCTGTACAGAAGGGTCAGAATGCAGAGCTTCTTGAAAAGTTCCAGGCAGGTCTTGCAAATATTAAGAGCAACGGCAAGTATCAGGAAATTGTTGATAAGTATACAAAATAAATATTTATTTGGCATACAATGAAATGGCTGCCCCTTTTATTCGGGCAGCCATTTTAAAAGATATACAAAGGAGATAAGAATATGATAAGCATTATTCAGTCATACTGGGGGCTGCTGCTTAGATCTCTCGGCCAGACTCTGCTTCTCACGCTTCTTTCGCTTATATTTGCCTTTATTATAGGTCTTATATTCGGAATTATGAGCGTTACAAAGTTCAAGACACTGAAGGTCATTTCCATGATATATGTTGATGCTGTCCGTGGTGTGCCTCTTATTGTCCTTGCGTTTTTTACATATTTCGGCATTCCAAGCTTCATCCAGAGCATTGGTTTCCCGGCTTTCAGACTGAGCGCGCTGGCGGCAGGCACGATCGCGCTTTCAATGAACGCGGGAGCATATATGGCGGAGATTTTCAGAGCAGGTATCCAGTCGGTCGACAAGGGACAGATGGAGGCGGCAAGAAGTCTCGGTCTCGGCTACGGCAAGGCAATGCAGAAGGTAGTTCTTCCGCAGGCTATAAGAACGATGATACCGTCAATTATCAACCAGTTCATTATATCTTTGAAGGATACGTCAATCCTTTCGGTTATCGGATTTCCGGAGCTTACAAAGGCGGGTAATATTATAGTCGGAAACACATTCGACGCCCTCGGAGTCTGGGGTATTGTCGCGATTATGTACATGATCGTAATCGTAACGCTTTCGCATATTGCAAAGGCAATAGAAAGGAAGGTGAATGTCGGAAATGAACGCTGATACAAAAATTCTTGTCAAAAACCTTAAAAAGAATTTCGGAAAGCTTAAGGTTTTAAAGGATATTAACTGTGAGATCAAGCAGGGCGAGGTGGTCGTACTGCTCGGTCCGTCAGGGTCGGGAAAGTCGACCTTCCTCCGCTGCATTAACAGGCTTGAGGAAATTACGTCGGGAGAGGCGTATGTTGACGGCGTGAATGTTGCCGACAAGAAAACGAATCTCAATGAGATCCGCCAGAAGGTAGGCATGGTGTTCCAGCATTTTAATCTGTTCCCGCATATGACGGTTCTCGATAATATAACGCTTG
>JBJEIV010000241.1:0-11185 GCA_051877395.1 Candidatus Ornithomonoglobus sp. | reverse complement strand
GTACGGCTGCGCAAAGGTGGGTCTTGACTGCGCGATTGCAACTCCGGCGGATTATCAGTGTGACGCTGAGGTTGTCGAGAACGCGAAGGCTGACTTTAAGGCGGCAGGCAGGGAGCTTATTCTCACAGAGGACCCTGTTGAGGCTATACGAAACGCGGATGTTGTTTATACAGACACATGGGTATCAATGGGTATGGAAGCAGAAAAAGAGGAGCGTCAGAGGGTATTTATGCCGTATCAGGTGAACAAGGAGCTGTTTGCAAAGGCAGCTGATGATGCGGTATTTATGCACTGTCTGCCGGCATACCGCGGCTTTGAGGTAACGGAGGATGTAATTGACGGACCGCAGAGCGTAATTTTTGATGAGGCGGAGAATCGTTTACACGCGCAGAAGGCTGTAATGGCAACTCTGATGGGTTAAGCATATGGCGCTGCCTTTACATGTATATTATCAGAACCTGTTCCAGATAAGACCGGCGAACGAGGACGATATACCCGATATTATGAAGATAACCCGCGAGGCGTTTCTGAAATACAAGGAAATGGCGGGAATCGAGCAGGTTGACGCGCTTAACGAAACCTATGATGATGTAAAGCGTGACCTTAAAACAAAGATTGTTCTTCTTGCGCTGTCGGACGGCGAGCCGGTCGGCAGTGTCCGCGTTGAGGTATTCGGCGACGGCACTGCGGAGCTTACGCGCTTTGCGGTCAAGGTGACAAGCCAGAACAACGGTATCGGGAAGTCGATCATGAACCTTGTTGACCGCCTTATGATGAAACGGAACGTGAAAAGCATGCACCTCTACACAGGCGCAAAAATAACCCCGCTTATCCGTTTCTATTACGGCAGGGGCTTCTATATAGATTCCACCGACAAGTCGCGCGGCTATATAAGGGCAAAGCTTGTTAAGGACTATGTTTAGAAAAATAAAGTTATAATGAAAAACGGCTTCATAACTCATTTAAATGTTTTATGAAGCCGTTTGTTGTTGTCCGATAGCGGGAAAATCCGCCAATCGGAGCAGAATGTCCGATATTTATTTAATTATTCTTTTACAACGCTTATTCTCTGCTGAATATGATTTCCGTTTACAAGCTCATCAACCATAGCTGCCGCATAATCCGCATAGCTGATTACGCTTTCGCCCTTTGAATTGAGCGTCAGCTCCTCACCGCCCCAAATGTATTTTCCTGTCTTTTCGCCCTCAGGCTGAAAATCTCCGGCGGGCGATAAAAATGTCCATTTTACATCGTTTCTCAATCTCAGCTCATCAAGCGCTTTTCCCTGCGCCTGCGCAAGCGGCTTGAAAATATCCGGGAAATCAGCTCCGTCCATTACCTGCGCGGTGTGCTCCGGGTTTACATAAAGGCTGCCCGCTCCGCCGACTACCAAAAGTCTTATATCTGTTCCTGAAAGAATATCGCACAGATGCTTCAATGATGTGCTGTGCTGCGGAAGCGCTTCGGGCGCCCATGCGCCGAAAGCGTCCACGACCGCATCAAAGCCCTTAACATCTTCGCTTGTAAGATCAAATAAATCCTTTATGACAGCCTTGTCTGCCGCGGATTTATTTTCGTTTCTCACAACCGCCGTAACGTCAAGTCCTCTGCTCAATGCCTCCTTTACGATTAACTGCCCTGCTTTTCCATTTGCGCATACTACTGCAATTTTCATGATAAAATCCTCCTTGAAATTATTGTTTTTTGAACAACCCTTTATTGTTCCTTGTGATTATAGTATAACAGCAACAGTTTCTTTTGTAAAGTAGGCACAATTTTGTGCTGTAGTTACCTAAAAGATACTATAGAACGGTTATCGGAAAATTACACTCTTGACAGGAATGACAGCGCAGTATATAATATACTCATAGAGAAAATACGTCAGTTGGTATGCTCGAGATACCGTAAGAAAGGATATTGATATAGAATGAAAAAAGAATTACCAGCTTGTCCTGTGGAAACAACGCTTATGATGATTTCAGACCGTTGGAAGGTTCTTATTCTCCGGGAATTGCTTGAGGGTACAAAGCGTTTCGGAGAATTAAAAAAATCGGTAGGCTCTATTTCACAAAAGGTGCTTACTTCAAATCTCCGCTCTATGGAGGAAAGCGGACTGCTGACAAGAAAGGTATATGCCGAGGTTCCTCCGAGGGTTGAATATACATTAACCGAAACAGGCTACAGCTTAAAGTCCGTGCTTGATTCTATGAGGGCATGGGGTGAGGATTATCAGGCAAAAAATGCCTGATAAACATTTTATGGAGAAATGGAAAGCTGAGCATAGCGCTATTCTGTTATGTTATTCTCTTGGAAGAGCTCGTCAATCGGAACATGAAACAATTCACTGAACATTTTTAATTCTATATCGGTAATAAATCTTTCTCCGTTTTCCACACGTCTTATAAAATAATTATCCACATCATATCCCAGTAATTGTAATTTTGCGGCAAGCTTTCTTTGAGAGAGCTTGCGCTCTTTTCTCAGTTGTGCTATTCTTTTTCCGCATATATTATTTGTGCCGTCAGGCGCCTTTAATTTAAACATAGATATTTCCCCTTAAAAAATTTGTTGAAAACTATTTACAATATTCTTATTTTATGCTATAATTACACTAAATATGTTGAATACTATTCAACGAAAGAAAAAAAGACTATATTGTCTTAATTTTAATAATTTAACAAATAATAAAATAAAAATGAAGGGACAAAAAATGAGCAGAACAACAGTAAAAATACCATTGCAGAATAAGGATACCGGACAAGTTCTAAATAAAATCAATAAAATAATGTTAGACAATAAGTATATATATACAAGAGTAAGTGATGAAGAAGTGTGGTTTAAAGGAATACCTATGAAAAGAAAGCATTTAAGCGTGAAAATTACAGAAAATTCAATTATTTTACAAGGGTGGATACAATCTATTTTTAAAGGCGAAATTGATTTAAGCGGCTCTGCCGATGTAAGACTAAAGGCAAAAGTAAACTCTATTTTGCAATTAATAATGGAAAGTATTTAAAAACAGGGTGCGCATTGCAGCTGTCTTAGCTTCAATGCACACCCTGTTTAACAGTTAATCATCAAATCCATTCGGGTGAGTTGACTGCCATCTCCAGGAGTCCTCACACATTTCGGCAATGCCGCGTGTTGCAACCCAGTCAAGCTCGTTCTTAGCCTTTGTCGCGTCAGCGTAGCATTCCGCAATATCGCCCGGTCTGCGCGGGTCGATCTGATACGGAAGCTCCTTGCCGCATGCCTTTGAGAACGCGTCTATAATCTGAAGAACGCTGTAGCCGTTTCCGGTGCCGAGATTGTAGATATGTACGCCCTCCTTGCCTGAGCAGTGCTCAATAGCCTTGAGGTGACCGAGAGCGAGGTCTACAACGTGGATATAGTCTCTTACTCCTGTGCCGTCCGGCGTCGGGTAATCGTTGCCGAATACATGAACCTTTTCAAGCTTGCCTACCGCAACCTGGGCAACATACGGGAGCAGGTTATTCGGAATACCCTTCGGGTCCTCGCCAAGCTCGCCGCTCTTGTGCGCGCCTATCGGGTTGAAGTAACGGAGAAGCGTAACTGAAAGCTTCGGATTAGCCTTTGAAACATCTGTCATGATCTGCTCGATCATAAGCTTTGTTGAACCGTAAGGGTTTGTTGTTGAGAGAGGGAAGTCCTCTGTGATAGGAACCGTTTTCGGCATACCGTAAACCGTAGCTGATGAGGAGAATACGATGTTATTAACATCATACTTTTCCATAAGCTCCATAAGTATTAATGTGCCTGTGATGTTGTTATGGTAGTAGCGGAGCGGGATACGGGTCGATTCGCCTACAGCTTTAAGACCTGCAAAGTGGATAACCGCGTCGATCTTGTTGTCCGCAAATACCTCCTCCAGATTTTCACGGTCAAGAAGATCATACTGATAGAACGGAAAGTCCTTGCCTGTAAGCCTTTTGACTGCCTCGACCGCCTTGATGTTTGAGTTGTCAAGGTTGTCTACAACAACGATGTCATAGCCTGCGTTGAGAAGCTCAACACAGGTGTGGCTGCCTATGTATCCGGCGCCGCCTGTAACGAGAATATTCATTATATTGCCCTCCTAAATTAAAATATTTATATTTATATTATATATCAATAAAGCGGAAATTGCAAGAGTGAGTTAAGAGAATTTTGCTATATAGTGTATGATGATAAGGAGAGCGGTACAGATCCTCAGAAATGGCCCGTAATAAGCCGGCTTGAGGAAACAAATATTCCTGTTGAGATAAGGAATGGCAGGGGCGGCGGTGAATATCCGGTATGGATACGTCACAGCAAGATAGAAGCGGAATACGATTATGCGATAAATATTTTGTCATTTGACGGTGTGCCGTATAACGAGTTGAGTATGCCGTTCAGAATTGAGTACAGCGGAACTGCTCACTACAGTCCGCTTTACGGACAGCCGACGGCAACGCTTACAGCGGTTCTCAGACCTAAGGTATACAATATAATACTTGATCCGAACTCGGACGGGGATGTAATAACCGGTATGGACGAATATTACTTTGAGGATTCGGAGTATGACGAAAACGGAAATGAAATCGATGTTGCGGGCTACTATATGAACCATACATGGAGCTTCAAAACGCCGATAGACGCAAAGCCGCAGCGTGACGGATATGTGTTTAAGGACTGGCGGTATAAGGATGAAATAATAACGGAGCTTCCTGCTGATATATGTGAGAATATTGTTCTCACAGCCGTATGGGAGCAAGCCGGAATGACAGCCATACGCAGCGCAACTGATGTCAGTGTAACTCTGAAGGAGGCGCGGCGGGGAGTAATAGCCGCGGCGCAGTATGATGCGGACGGCGTTCTGCTTGCGGTGAATACCGCGGGTACGGATACGGATAACACAGTGTACAATATAGAGCTTTCATATACCGACTGCGCATATATAAAGGTAATGCTTTGGGACAGTCTTGAAGCTATGACACCGCTTTATAATGCGGTGACAGAATAATAATATTAAAGGGCTGCGGCAAGCCGATTGAGCTTTGCCTCAGCCCTTTATTGATGTTAAAAAATATCTCTTTTTGCTTTGATATGTCTTCTTATAACCGTGATAATCGAGAGCAGTATACACAGGAACATGAATACCGGGACTATGATCCTGTTAGGCGTCTGTTCCTCGGCTGACTTCATTTCAGTCCAGAGGTCCTGCATTTTCTGGTTCGCCTCGTTCGAGAGGTTTTTAAAGGTCTCGGTGTGTGAATCGAGAAATTCATCATCGGGATAGGTAACCTCATCATTCTGCTCGTCCTCGTCAAGCATATCAAACGCGGCACTGTTTGGGGTTGAATAGCCTATATATTCCGTTGTGGAGTATGCCACATCAGGCTCGCACATGAAATTGATATACATTTCGGCTGCAAGCTTATTTTTCGCACCCTTGGGAATACATATAGCGTCAACAAAAAGATTTGTTCCACTTTCGGGGATAACAAAGGATAATTCCTCGTATTCGTCCATAAGCATTTTAGCGTCACCCGCGTAATACGGAGCGATAATCGCCTCGCCCGCGCCCATTTTATCGAAAATTTCGTCCATAACATATGCCTGAACGACCTTCTTCTGCTCGGTGAGCTTGTCGGCGGCTTTTTGCAGCTCGTCGGGGTCCTCGGTGTTAAGGCTGTAGCCGAGAAGAATTTCGGCTATCGCAAAGGCATCGCGGGGGTTGTCAAACATCAGTATTCTGTCCGCGTAATCCTCATCCCAGAGAATATCCCAGTCTATATTCTCCTCTTCAACGACCGTGTTGTCATATATAATTCCGACGGTGCCCCAGGTGTACGGCACGGAATATTTCTGCTCAGGATCGTATTCGGGATTTACGAACTTATCCATAATATACTCCATATTCGGAACATTGGAGAAGTCTATTTCCTCAAGCATATCCTCCTTTATCATTCTTGAGATCATGTAATCTGACGGAATGATTATGTCATAGCTTGAGCCGCCGCCCTTGAGCTTCGCGTAAAGCTCCTCGTTTGTGGCATAGGTAGTATAGTTGATCTTTATGCCGGTAAGCTTTGTGAACTCGCTGTTAATGTCAAGAAGTCCGTCGGTGCCGTCGGAGATATATTCGCCCCAGTTATAGACATTGAGGGTGACGTTCTGACCCTTTAATGCAGAATAATAATCCGGGTCCTCAACGCTGAGGGTCATTGCCTCCTCTTCCTCGACAGCCTCTTCCTCGTCCGTATCCTCGGCTATGTGCGAGCAGCCGCACACAAGCGCGGAGCCGAGCAGAAGGGCAAGTATAAGTGATAAATACTTTTTCATTGCAGCTTACCCCCTTTTTTTGCCGCGCTTCTGCGCTCATAGATGTTCTTTGATACGAGGATTGCTATTACCACAAGGAATATGATGGTTGAAAGCGCGTTGATCTCGGGACTGATCTTTCGTCTTGTCATGGAGTAAATCGTGATCGGGAGCGTCTGCGCTCTTGAGCCGTTCGTGAAGTAGCTGATAACAAAGTCATCAAGCGAGAACGTTAAGGACATCATAAGACCCGAAAGGATTCCCGGCATGATTTCCGGCAGCACGACCTTGAAGAACGCCTGAACAGGAGAGCAGCCCAGATCCTGCGCCGCCTCATAGATATTCGGATTCATTTGTCTGAATTTTGGCATGATGTTCAGAATTACATACGGCACATTAAAGGTGATGTGCGCTATAATGAGCGTTCCGAAGCCGAATTCAAAGTTCATTCTTGCCGCGAAGAATACAAACAGCAGCATCATTGACACACCGGTTACAATTTCCGGATTTACAATCGGTATATTGTTTACGTTCAGAGTGATCGCCTTGGGTACCTTCTTCATTGAGTTAATTCCCACGGCTGCCGCTGTTCCCAGAATTGTCGCGCCTACCGCGGAGATAACCGCGACTATAATGGTGTTAAGCAGTGAGCGGAGAATGAGCTCGTTATGAACAAGCTTTACATACCAGTCGAAGGTAAAGCCTGTCATCTGGCTGTGGCTCTTTGTGGTGTTGAACGAAAACACGATCAGCACAAATATAGGCACATAGAGAAACAGCATTACAAGCAGGAGGTACAGCTTTGAAATAATTGAAGTCTTTTTCATTTTAATACCTCCTTATATAAGCGGCTTGTCGTCGTCAACATCGAACTGGTTCATAAGCGTCATAATCAGAAGAACAATGACCATGAGAACAAGCGATATTGCCGCGCCGAGATTCGGGTTGTAGGAGTTGCCCAAAAACTGCATTTCGATAAGGTCGCCGATAAGCAGGTTTCCGCCGCCGCCGAGCATTCTTGAAATAATGAAGGTACTTATCGCCGGAACGAATACCATTGTTATTCCTGACATGACACCGGGCATTGAGAGCGGAAGTATAACCTTTGAAATAACCTTTGTTCGGTTGCAGCCGAGGTCCTGCGCCGCTTCAAGCACACTCTTATCGATCTTTACCATTACATTGTAAACCGGCAGCAGCATAAACGGAAGATAGTTATAAACCATTCCGAGAACAACCGCGCCCTGAGTGTTGAGCATTTTGAACGGTCCCAGTCCGAACAGCCCGAAAAGCTGATTGAGAACTCCGTTATTGCCCAGAATTGTCATCCACGCGTAGGTTCTGAGCAGGAAATTCATCCACATCGGAAGCATTACTATCATAAGAAGCGTTCCCTGATAGCTTGTATCCATTTCCGAAAGTATCATCGCCGTGGGATAGGCGATAATGAGGCATATTGCCGTAGCTATTGCCGCAAGCCATATTGAACGGATAAAGATATTTGTATACTGCGATACGTTCGCGACATAGTCAAGCGTGAACTGACCGTTTTCAAAGAATGCAAAGTATGCGACCATCAGCAGCGGAACGACAACGAAAACCGCCATCCATGCCAGATAAGGAGCAGAAACTATTTTTTTCATTTTCCCTCCTCCATCTTATTCATTATATGTATATCGTCGGGACCGAAGCTGAGACCTACGGTGTCGTTGACAGTCGCTGCCTTTGTTGAGTGTACAAGCCAGTCGTGGTCGTATGCCTCAATGAGCATTTCATAGTGCACGCCCTTAAACGTGACGGATTTTACAACACCGGAAATATGCTCCTCATCCTGCGGGATAATGGTTATATCCTCGGGACGGATAACAACGTCAACAGGCTTGTTCTCGCCGAAGCCGCTGTCAACACATTCAAAGTTCTTGCCGCTTATAGTGACAAGTCTGTCGCGGACCATAAGTCCGTCAAGAATATTGCTTTCGCCGATAAAGTCCGCGACAAACGCGTTTTTCGGCTCGTTATATATATCGACAGGGGAGCCTATCTGCTGAATGCTGCCGCCGTTCATTACAACAACGGTATCGCTCATGGTAAGAGCCTCCTCCTGATCGTGGGTTACATAGATAAAAGTGATTTCAAGACGCTGCTGCATACGCTTCAGCTCGATCTGCATTTCCTTTCGCAGCTTCAAGTCGAGCGCGCCCAACGGCTCGTCCAGCAGCAGTATTTTCGGTTCGTTGACAAGCGCTCTGGCAATGGCGACTCGCTGCTGCTGACCGCCGGAAAGACGGTTCACGGAGCGTTTTTCGAAGCCGGTAAGGTTTACAAGCTCCAGCATTTCCTTAACCTTGCGGTTGATTTCGCTTTCGGGCAGCTTCTTTACCTTCAGACCGAACGCAATGTTGTCATAAACGTTTAGATGCGGAAACAGCGCATAGCGCTGGAACACTGTGTTCACGTTGCGTTTGTGCGGCGGGACCGCCTTGATGTCCTTGCCCTCAAATTCGACAATGCCGGAATCCGGGGTCAGAAAGCCTCCGATAATACGGAGCGTCGTGGTTTTTCCGCAGCCTGAGGGACCAAGGAAGGTTACAAATTCCTTGTCGCGTATATCCAGATTGATATTGTCCAGAACACGCTCCCCGTCAAAGGAAACACAGATGTTTTTTAGACTGATAATGTTTTTTTTCAATTTTCTACCTCCAATCGGTTTTTTGTAATATTTTTAATATTGAGATATACATCTCAATCAACATTATAGCAAATAATGACGGAAAACACAATATGAATTTGAAAAAATGTTATCAGATTACTGTAAAAATATTTTGTTTTTAGAATTGTAAGGAGTTGACAAAATGGGGAAAATAATATATAATAAAATAAGATTAATATAATGCAGAGGAGGCATTAAATTATGAAAAAGAGTAAAAGGTTTATATCTGTTTTTCTTACAGCTTGTATGCTGATTTCGGTATCGGCTCCCGCTTTTGCGGCGGATGTTGACGGGGAAACGGAAACCCCGGTTCTCGGATTGGGGGATTACATTCAGATGGGAACATACGGAGAAGAGCCGATTATGTGGCGCGTAGCGGCGTTTGAAAGAATAAGTGAGACAAACGAGGACGGCATTATTGAGATGAACGAGGACGGCATTCCTGTGATTGATTCCACAGAAATTGCCTATGAATATACGGAGGGCTATCTGCCTCTGCTTGTGTCGGATAAAATTATTACAATGAAAGCCTTTGACGCGGGCTGTGACGGTGAAGATGAGATTCCTGATACTTCATCTCATGCCAAGTCTATATATGGAGACTTTGTCAGAAACAACGGCTCCAACTATTGGGGAGACAGCAACATACGCTGCTGGCTTAATTCGGATGCCCCGAAGGGAGAGGTCGAATGGACGTGCGGCTTTGCCCCGATACAGACATATATGTATCCGGAAGCTAACGGCTATGCGGAGGAAGAGGGCTTTTTGAATTCTTTCACTGCCGCAGAGCGCAGAGCGATAGTGAGCGTTTCTCAGAAAACACTTATAGACGCGCCCTGTGACGGTGTGGTCGATGAAAGCTATGATGGTGCTTGTATGCCGGACTATGTCTATGACGTGCCTTATTATTACGGGTCTTATGAGTATGAATATACTACGGATAAAATATTTCTGCCTGATATCATGCAGGCATATAATATCATGCAGGCGTCGAATGATCTCGGAGAAAGCGCTTATTTAACATCAACGACGAATTATGCGAGACAGCAGATCCCTGAGGACAGCCAATACGCTTATATGGCTGCTGTGGAACCGGGTTATTACCCGTATTGGCTTCGCACACCAAGAGATGGTAGCGGCACTGAAAATGCTCTTATTATGCCGCAGTATACAGATACAGCAACTCCTGATATAATATCGTTTACGGTAAACGAATCGGATATAGGTGTGCGTCCGGCATGCTATATAGATATGGCTGCGCTTGATATGACATCATCAGAGGGCACGGAGGATTCACCGTATACAGTCGCACCTCCGGAGTATACCGTCACCTATGACGCGGCGCACAACGGCGGAGCGCTGTATGGAGAGAACACATTCGCGATCGTGAGCGAGGGTACGGACATTATACCCGGAAACGATAATGTTTGTGAAAAAGAAGGTTATACGTTTGTCGGATGGAATACCGATCCTGATGCTCATGAGGCACTTACGTCATATGAGGTGACCGGAGACGTAACCCTGTATGCGATATATGTAAAAAATGTCATGGTGAATTTTTATACTCTTGACAGCACGTCGCTGAAGCGCGAAAGTATAAACATATACAATAACAACACATCGGGTACGGTGACCTTCCCCGATGAGGACAATACCGAGGAGTGGACCTTTATCGGCTGGACGTCCGCCAAGAATTCGTCAGAAGCTGAGTATAAGGCGAACGGTACAGCGGAAATAAGCGAGAATACCGATTATTTCGCTGTATATTCGCGTGAAATAACAATAACCTTTATGGTAAATGATGAAAGCGGAACAGAGTTTCTGCCGGTCGATACGCAGACATATGATCAGTATATGAACAGCGGCGGTGTGACATTCCCTGTTGAAATAACGGCACCGTCTGCGCCGCAGAGAACGGGCTATGATTTCACCGGATGGCGTTCGCAGGACAATTATCAGAATCTTGTGCAGGCAGACGAAACAATTTCCGTGAGTGAAAGCACAAGCTTTGCCGCGGAATGGGAGCAGATGCCGCCTGAGGAGTTTGAGGTTACATATGACGCGGCGCACAACGGCGGAGCGCTGTATGGAGAGGACACATTTTCCGAGACCGTGATCGAGGGTACGGACATTATACCCGGAAACGATAATGTTTGTGAAAAAGAAGGTTAT
>JBJEIV010000240.1:0-2226 GCA_051877395.1 Candidatus Ornithomonoglobus sp. | reverse complement strand
GTTAATTTTGGGAGATAGGCTCCCTTATCAACCTAAATATATTATACAAGGAGAACAAAATGGAAAGAAAAAGAACCCAAAAGCTGCTTGCCGCTCTAACGGCGGCGGCAATGGCGGCAGCGGCGTTCCCGGCAGGCGTGCCTTGGGTATACGCGGCAGAGGGGGCAGTACATGACTACGGTAAACCGGGTGACGATCCGGCTACCGAGGCGGATGAGTCGGCGGCTGTGTACAACAGTGATGTGCTCAAATCAGCCTCCTATGCCGAATCAACAAAGTACGGAGTAACGGCAAACGGCACAGCTGTAACGGCGTATAAGTATCAGCACAGTACGACAGAGGGGAATAAGTATTATAAAATGGACGTTGTGCGTTTCTCGTCCGATGATGCGGCACCGGAGATGGCTGTAACTCTGAAAAACGGATCAACAATAGAAAATGTAACGGTATATCCGCAAAGATACTATCCGCAGGAGGCGCTTACAATAAGCGAGGATAAAAAGACGGTAACATTTAAAATGTCATCGGCACTCCGCTATTGTATCGTATACATAAACGGCTCTGCCGTTGAACGAAGCGGACATCCGGCGTTAACAATTATTAACGATCCTACAGAAACGAATAAGCCGGACATCAATGCGGCAAATGTGCTTGACTTCGGCACATTCTCAAAGCAGTATTTAGCGGATAATCCGATTAATGACACTGTAGGCGCGGTATGTACAGAGGCGGGAACGGTTACCTCCACTTCCGAAACCGTTCTTAAAGGTCATTCATACAGCTATAACACAGGATATTACGTTGATTATGATACAAGCAGTGTAACATTCCCGAATAAGAGAGTAAGACTGAGCAATGATGTTACAGACGCATTTCAGGCGGCTCTTGCAAAGGTGGCGGCGGATGCAAGCCTTGACACAATCTATATCCCGGCAGGCTCATATGTATGGAGCGGACTTTCAATCAAGGATTGGGACGGAGAGAAAAACGGCGCGCTTAATATTTACCTTGACGAGGACGCGCTTATGGTAAACCGCCTGCAGGAGTGTCAGGAGGCAATGGAGCCGGCAATAGGTATATGGAACTCGTCAAAGATTACCATATCCGGACGCGGTATCATTGACGGACAGGGTACGTATAACTATGAACGTGACAGCCAGGGCGCGGGAATATCCTGTCACCAGGGCGGATGTATGGTTGTTCAGTCGTCTGATATTACCTTTAACGATACATATATGCGTGACGCAAAGCAGTGGAACTGGGAATGTCACACAGGCAAGAATGTGACATACAATAATATCAAGGGCTTGTCGCCTTATGAGCATTCATGGGTTGACGGTCTTGATATAACGAGCGGTCAGAATATAACAATAAACGGCGCGCTCACATTGGGATATGATGATACCTTTGCAACAGGTCATTATAACCCGAACAACTATTTTGCACCCCAGGGCACGGACAGTAATTTTGATGCCGCTACGATTATTTATAACGATAATTATGATAAGTGGGACACAGCGGATACTTTAAATTACAGCATAAATAATACATTGGGCTGGACAACAAAGGCAAACGGCGCACAGTTCGGATTTGCTCTTAACTGGAAGGATTATAATGCTGAAACAGGCAAGTTCGATGCAAGCTATCAGCAGAAGAACTACGAGTTCAACAATCTTAACTCGGTACTTGAGTATACGGGTAATGCCATAAGAATAATGAACGGTCAGGCGGGCGGATATCCGCGTTATGAGACGATAGTGTTTAAAGACTGTTCCTTTGACGGCAGCAACGGCGCAAACGCGCAGTTCCCGAACACCACAAATCTTACTGACTTCAATCCTGATATAACAATGGAGAACTGTTGGTTTAACGACAGCTCACAGGAGTTTTATGCAAATTCTGTAAACAACTTTACAATAAAGAACTTGTATGTGGACAACAAGCTTGTAAAGTACACAAGCCAGATAAACTACAGCTTTGAAAATATCGGCAGCCTTACCTTCCTTGCAGAGGATGCGGCGGTTACGGAAAACACACTGCCCGAGTTTACATATCCGTCCGACGGCGCGTCTTATGATGCATATGCCGGTCAGCCTGTCGCATTTACGGTAAAGGCGGCGGATGCCGATGGGGATAAGGTAACATTCGGAGATATGGAAACGGATATTGCGGGCGCGTCCTTTGAAAAGGAAACAGGAAAATTTGTATGGACACCGTCTGAGAGCG
>JBJEIV010000239.1:0-2226 GCA_051877395.1 Candidatus Ornithomonoglobus sp. | reverse complement strand
ATTATATTTGAGGTTGACAACAAGTCACTTACAAACCGTCCCGACCTCTGGGGTCACTACGGTATAGCCAGAGAATTTGCCGCGCTTTCGGGCAGACCTTTAAAGCCGATTGAAACGGTCGATCTTTCAAGGTACAATAACCTCCCGAAGGTCGATATGAAGATTGAGGACAAGCTCTGCCAGAGATATTCATGCTTACAGGTGGAGAATATTTCAACAAATGTCAGTCCGGTCAATATGAGAATAAGACTGTACTACTGCGGCATGAGAGCGATCAACTTCCTTGCCGACCTCACAAACTACCTCATGCTTGAAATGGGTCAGCCGATGCACGCGTTTGACTCGCGCAAGGTGAGCAAGATAAGAATAAAGCGCTTTGACAAGCCGTTCGTATTTCAGACGCTTGACGGCGTTGAGCGCAGCATAGACGAGGACACCCTCATGATATGCAATGACAATACCCCTGTTGCGATTGCGGGTATCATGGGCGGTCTTGATTCGGAAATTGTTGACGACACGACAACTCTTACTCTTGAATCGGCAACCTTTGACTCGGTGTCGGTAAGAAAGTCAACTGTAAGACTTTCACACAGAACAGACGCTTCGATGCGTTACGAAAAGAGCCTTGACCCCGAAATGACGGTTACGGCGATCGGACGCTTTGTAAAGCTTATGACGGATATAGACAGCGGCGTTAAGGTGGTATCATCACTCACAGACGAATACGCTTATCACTATCCGCAGATTGACCTGAAGTTTGACAAAAAGTTTGTTGACCGTTACACAGGCATTGAGATAAGTAACGACACGATAGTAAAAACCCTTGAAGCTCTCGGCTTCGGCGTAAGGCTTGAGGGTGATAATTTCGATGTCACCGTTCCGAGCTGGAGAGCGACAAAGGACGTTACGATGAAGGCGGATATTATAGAGGAAATCACGAGAATTTACGGCTATGACAACTTTGATGTTCATACCGCGCAGGCTCCGCTCTATCCGGTAAGACCCGATATTGAAAAGACGGACGAGGACAAAATCAAGGACCTGTTGGTAAAGAGATATTCACTCCATGAGCTTCACTCATATGTATGGGCTTACTATGATGAATACAAGGCTCTCGGCATTGAGGTTGAGGACAACATAAAGCTTGTGAACGCGACAAACGCAAATATTGAGACGATCCGCCGCTCAATTATCCCGACACAGCTTTGTCAGGTAAATTACAACACTGCGTATGCTCCCGACTTCGGCGTGTTTGAAATAGGCAGGGTTGCTGACGGAGTTGATCCCGAAACAAACCTTGCGAGGGAGCATAAGAAGCTTGCGATTACGCTGTTCAGCAAGACAAAGAGCGTTGAAAAGCTTTATATGGAGCTTCGCGATATGCTTGCGGTTATGGCTGACGATATAAAGCATTCGGCTGTTGCCTTAAAGGAAAAGACCGCCTCACACTCATACCAGCACCCGGTAAATCTCAACGCGGTATATGCAGGCGGTAAGGAAATCGGTGAGATAGGCATTGTCCATCCGGTGGTTTCAAAGAAGATCGACAAGAAGGCGGCAATAGTATTTGCCGAAATTGACGTTAAGGACTTCTCGGAGCTTGCAAATAACAGTATAGTATACAAGGAGCCGTCAAGGTACCCTGAAATGGAGGTTGACCTTACATTTGTCGCGAATATGTTTGCTCCGATAGGCATCGCGATTGAGGCTTCAAAGTCACCGATCGTAAAGGATGTAAGAGTTGTTGACATTTATAAGGACGAAAACGGCAAGGCGATCACAGTAAGAATTACCTTCTCGGATAACAGTAGAACCCTCACAAGAGAAGAGGTTGCGGCGGTTATTGATCCGATTACGGCAAAGCTTGAGGAAAAGGGAATAAGTCTTAAAAAATAAAGGGATGAAATATAATGTATGATGTAAAATCAATGCATGCCGATGAGTTCATAGATGACGGCGAAATTCTTGAAACTCTGGAGTATGCGCAGAAGAACAAGAGCAATCGTGAGCTTATTGAAGAAATTATCGAAAAGGCTTCGCAGTGCCGCGGGCTGTCGCACAGAGAGGCGTCGGTTCTGCTTGCCTGTGAGGACGATGAGCTGAATGAGGAGATATATGCTCTGGCAAGAAAGCTCAAGCAGCGTATTTACGGAAACAGAATCGTATTCTTTGCGCCGCTTTATCTTTCAAATTACTGCATAAACTCATGCGTATATTGTCCGTACC
>JBJEIV010000238.1:0-11312 GCA_051877395.1 Candidatus Ornithomonoglobus sp. | reverse complement strand
GCCTTGTTTGCGGTTATAACCGCATTTCCGTCCGAAAGGCTGAGCAGCGTTTTGCTGTCGTTTACCTCTTCAAATCCCGACGGATAAGCAAAGCTCCGACCTGCTATACTCACCTTAGTATATGTACTGTCCGAACCTTGAACAGGCTCCTCTGTTGTTATAACAGGCGCATTTGTTTCATTATTACTTTGACCTCCGCCTATAACTACTGCGGGAGCCGCGCTTTCTGTCGGCGCTTCCGTTGATTCCATAACCTCCGTGGTTTCATTAAAGGTTGAGGTTTTTACATAATTTATGTATGCGATTACACCGCTTATAACGCCAAGACCGAGAATTATTGCTATCACTGACAAAACAATGCCGCGTCTTTTGCGCTTGATTCTCTTTATTTTTTTCTGCCGCTCCTCAATGGCTTTTGCCTTTCTGCGCGCCAGACGCTCCTCCTTCAGCTCCACAATAAGATTCATTTTATCCTCTTTTTTTCGGACTGACATATTACATCTGTCACAGAATCTTGCAGCATCAGGAAGCTTTTTGCCGCAATTTTTGCAATACACAAAATCTCTCCTCTGTCCGCTCTTTTCCCTCTTAATGTTAAAACAATATTCCAAAAATTCGAGAGGGATATTATCATTATACTACACATCCATAATTATTTCAAGCTTTTTTCAAAAATAATTTATGAAACCATAATTAAATATTGTTATGAGCCATATCAATTCTGCTCCGACAGAAAAGTCTGACAAAAAAGTCTGCTTAAACTGACGGATTTTCTTTATAAGCTTTTCAATCAACCTGAGCTTTTTGTTTGTTTCATTATGTAATTTAGCAGAAATTCGTAAAAATCATTTACAATTCCGGGAGTAAACACATTTGTGTGCAATCCGATAATCAGCTCCCTCTGACATATAGGACTGGTGATTGGTATTAAATTTATATCGTTTATCGGAAATTCACTCCACGAAAATTCAGGCCAGAAGCCTATGCCCATGCCTGTTTTGATTATGTTTTTTACCGTAGCAGGGGAATCCGACTCAAAAATAATCTTCGGAACAAAGCCTACCGATTCACAAAATTTATCACATACTACTCTGAAAAGCCTTGAGCCGGACAAATTAACAAACCCTTTATCCTTAACCTCACTTAAGGAAATCGCTGTTTTATTTTCATATTCAGCGCTTTTAGGTGCCGCCAGATATATTTTTTCTTCGAAAATATACTTCCGTGTAAAATCGGGCAGATTCGCAAAATCCACTGAATTGGTGGTAACAGATATGTCACAGTTTGCTTCTTCATTCTGAATAATATGAAATATGGCCTCACTGTTTGTTTTTTTGAATTCAAGCACAGCATCTGTCACTATTGATGTAGCAGCGAGCACGTTAAGTCTTATTGAGTTATTGCTCTCCTGTCTGATTTTTTTTATTTCTGATGATATATTGCTGCAAACAGCAAATATTTTATCCGTTTCGCCTTTCAGATATTGCCCAAAAGGAGTCAGATATATATGCTTGCCTTTTCTGAAGAACAAAGGAATCTCAAATTCTCTTTCCAAAGCTTTTATCGTTTTTGTAAGCGCGGGTTGCGATATATATAATTCTTCCGCCGCCTTTGTAATATTCTGATATTTAGCTGCTAAATTAAAATAATACAGTTTATTCAGTTCCATTTTGCCCTCCTATATAACTATAAGTTATTAATTATATAATAATTATATATTTTACATTTGCTTTTGTCAATGCTATAATATAAAACAAAAAAAATAATAAAGGAGTACTTATTCGATGCAATCACTTTTTGAAAGCATTATGCTGATATGCTTCGGTTTATCGTGGCCTATATCAGTATACAAAAGCCTTACATCCAAGTCAACCAAAGGAAAGAGCGTTATATTTATAATAGCGATACTTATAGGCTACATTGCCGGTATCGCCGGCAAAATTATAGGACATACCATTAACTATGTTTTGATCATATATATATTCAACATTATAATGGTAAGTATAGATTTTGTATTATATTTTGTTAATAAGAAGAATGAACTTCAGGAAATTTAAAAAGGAGTATTACTATGAAGGCAGAAGTCATAGAGAAAAGCAGAATGTATAAGATATTCAATGAAATTACTTTAAAAAATGAAATTATAATTTTTGGCTCTACTTTTACGGCTGATTTCCCGTTTTATGAGCTGACAAAAAAATATCTATTATCAAATGCCATATATAACAGAAGCATCTCCGGTCTGACCATTGTGGATGCCGCTGAAATTCTCGACGACTGCGTGTTCGGTGCAAAACCCGCTAAAATATTTTATTCCTTTGAGGAGGACAGCACGGCGTACAGCAAAGCTTTAGAACTATATAAAGACATTTTACATAAAACAAAAAAAGCGTTGCCATTATCAAAAATCTATATTTTGTCTGCACGGGTATCCAATGAAGTATCAGAGAGGTTTAATGCCTTATTAAAAGAGCTTTGTAATAATTATAATGCTGAATTTATAAATATTGATTATACTAAATCTTATGAATCAATATACAGACAGTTATCCCCCTTTTTTCGTGACGGCAGAATAACATTTCCAGAAGCAATGCAAATGGCGTAAGGCTGTGATGTTGTGACTGTTTGAATACGCGCATGTCTTTACAAAAAAAAGAGAGAAACCTTTTACGGTTTCTCTCTCAATCTCATTGAACCTGTATCTCCAGCTTCTGCGCCTTGCTGAACTTCATAAATAACGTATCACCGTTTGTATCTGTACGGGTTGTCCAATCTGGACTTGTAGTTGTTGCTTCTCCCGCAACGCGCACGCACATGAGTCCGCTTTCCTCAAATTCAATTGTCGCGCTGTTTCCTTTTATTTTCACCTTTGCGGGAACATTGATCTGCTTTACATTTATCCCGCTGAGCGTATCGCTCTTTTTGAGAACTACGGACTTATTGAGCGCCACATATATATGTCCGTTCTCCTCATTCCATACGTCCGCATCTATACTGTAGTTCTCTGTACTGTCATTTTCACCGAAAACCACCTTAACACCGACGCAATCACTGAACTTTTCATCATAAAGCCCGCGCTCCGTATCTCTTACGCTACCGCTTATAACTATATCCCCGTTATCGTTTCTTACAGCCTCCACATCTGTATTGTAGGCTGCCGCAACCGCCTTTGCCATCTGGTTTTCTCCTACAAACATATAATCGTAATCATCAACAAGCTGACCGACCTTTTTAACGGCCGCTACCTGTTCTTCGGAAGCTTCATAAATATAGTCGCAATGATTGTAGAACAGCATAGGCATATCATATTTGACACTTGTATATGAATACGCTCCCTCGCCGTGAGGTGTGTTTGAGGTCTCAAGCAGCAGAAAATCATAGCCGGTCATATACATAGGCATCGGAATTGCATCCTCCGCTGAGCTTTGAGGAATAGCGTCGCTTTCCGGCATTGTCGCGCCGCTGTTCCAAAGCAGTCCCGCCTCAGCCTGTGCCGCAAAAGAGCCGTTATAATTAGGGTTAAAACCGTTTATTCCGCTTCCGTCATAGCCATACTTACTTGTAAACCATGTATGCTGGTTTGCGCCGATACCTTCAAGCGTCAGTCCGTATGCTTTAAGCGCATTCCTGTGATATTCCAGCTCCCTTGCCTCATGCTCCGGGGTTGCATACTTGTGTGTGAAGCTGTGTACACCCATATAAATATTATACTTATCACAGAATTTAAGCTGCTCCTGAAGCTTATCCTTATACGGGAAATACGGGCTGTCTATAGGATACGCCATTCCGTATTCAAGTGTTCCGCAGATAAGGTCATCATTTCCGTCACCGTCAACATCCGCAAATCTCGGAACACTGTTCATACCGATCGTTACACGGTTATCTCCCCGGCGTGATATATCGCCACAGGTAAGATAATTGTCAAGATTAAAATCCGTGCCGTTATACTCGTAATGGGCAACATAACCCTCCAGTGTTCCGCTGAAAAGCTCTCCGTTGTATATGCACGGCGATACCCATGTCTGTCCGGTATTTACGGTTATGTAGTCACCATTAAACATTGTGCTTCTTCCGTCCTCAGTCGAACCCGTATAAACACGCATTTCACCGTTGCGCGAGCCGACCGCAAGGTCTGCGGTTCCATCACTGTTAAGATCACCGACATCTATCATGCAGTCCGTAAGTCCGGTAGAAATAACCTCTCCCATAGCCTCAAACACCATAGAATCAGGATTTTCCTCGTTTCTTAAAGGTCTCCATGCGCGGACAACACCATCCTCGCTGCCGGAAAGCAGTTCGTCCACCCCGTCACCGTTTATATCATACAGTGCCGGTGAAGAATAGCTGCCGACACTGATTGCATTACCCGCGCTGTCCGTGAGCATAGTTGCAACACCGGTTTCATAGTTGTCCTTCATTCCGCTTCCAAAATACATATAGAATTTTCCGTCCGCGCTTCCGCACAGAAAATCTATATTTCCGTCACCGTTCCAGTCCACAGGGCACGGATAGGCACGCTTCGTATATTCCTTATTATCATTAAAATAGCTGTCCGTTTTTTCATAGCTGTCCAGCTCAAGCCACTTTCCGCCCGAAACAACATGTGTACCGCTGCAATATGCATTCTCGTACACATCATTTTTATAACTGCCGCTTCCGTCGCTTATAAGATAATTGATGCTTTCGGCGCGTTTGAACCATGTATAGAAGTTTCTTGCTATTGTATAAGAAGGCATCTGTCCCTCAGACATGCACATATTGGAGAACTGCTCAAGAGCATCATTGTTCACGCCTGTAATATCCTCGTAATGCAGCTCCCACGCCGCCGGACGTGTACCAAAGGAACCAAAGCTTCTCTCAACTGCAAATCCGAACTTCTTTATGGATACATATTCCGCAAAATAGCTGCGGAGTATATTCTCCGCGCCTACTGTCGTATATGCAAACGGCTCGCCCCGCTCTCCCTCTGAAAGCATTGAAACCGTATACTTTCCCGGAAGCATAGGGTTTGTAAGGAATACATATCCGCTTCCGTAGTTATTCATTGAATAAACAGCCGCCCCGTTATATTCTCCTATAGTCTGCGCAGTTGACGGAATTATTCCATATCCGTAATCATACTTCTCATATTCAAAGTAATTCGTATATCCCTTGAATGCCGAGGTATAATCATAGAGCAGCTCACTTATATTACGAAGATCTGAGCTTATTTCAGGATATTCCATAAACGCCGGGCACCCGTCAATATGTACAACCTCCGACGCGCCCAGAAATTCGTTTGAAAAAAATGGTACCAATGTATTGTCAAGCACAACTGCGCCGCCGTTATATACATAATCCTCAATAGCCTGTGAGTCAAAGCCCTCAGCCTCTGACGCATTCTCGTCAAGATACAGAATATCACAGTTATCAAGGCTGATCTGTTTCTTCTCTCTGGTTACATTAATATTCGCCGCAATACCGTTTTGCAGCTGATCATATGTTATACTTTCACTGTCATCCGCTGTCATTACAACCGCATTAATATTACAGCTTTGTCCGTTTACAGCTTCAATCTCTTTACTCCCACCCGGGCCGAAGCTGCATGATGAAAGCAGAAGTGTGAAAGCGGCTGCCGCCGCTGCCACACCCCTACAGGCTGTTATTTTTCCCATAATCTATATAGCCTTTCAAAAACCTTCATAAATAAATGTACCGTTTCCTGTAAAAAACATACATACAAGCAGAAACATAGCAAGATAAATGAGGAAGGTAAAAAAACCTTTCAAAAGCTTCATTCCTCATCAGCCCCTTCCTGTCTGCCGGCCGCTTCTGAGTCAAGCACTTCTTCTGCTTCCTCTTCCGGATTGTTGCGTTTTTCACGCACACGGTTAAAGATTTCCATAAATTCGTCACCCGTGATGGTTTCGCGGTCGATAAGAAATTCGGAAATCTCATCAAGTGCGTCACGGTTGTCGTTTAAGAGCCGCTTCGCAATTTCATAGCGCTCCTTCATGATCCTGACGATCTCGCGGTCAATTTCCGTTTTTGTTTCCTCGGAGCAGTTAGCTACGGCTCTTCCGTCAAGATAGCGGTTCTGTACGCTCTCAAGTCCGACAAGTCCGAATCTGTCGGACATACCGAACATTGTTATCATTTTCCGCGCCATATCGGTTGCGCGCTCAATATCATTTGACGCTCCCGTTGTCTGCGTGTTAAACACAATCTCCTCTGCCGCGCGTCCTGCAAGGAATACGGTAATCTGGTCGAGAAGCTCTTCCTTACTGTTAAGATACTTCTCCTCCTCATCCGGCATCTGCATTGTATAACCCAGCGCGCCCATGGTTCTCGGAACAATTGTTATCTTCTGAACAGGCTGTGTATTTTTCTGCAAAGCGGTGGCAAGCGCGTGTCCTACCTCATGGAAGGATACTATTCTCTTTTCCTCCGCCGAAAGGATTCTGTCCTTCTTTTCCTTACCGGCAATGATTACCTCAACGGAGTCCATAAGATCCTCCTGTGTAACCATCTGTCTGCCGAAACGAACCGCGCGCAAAGCCGCCTCATTTACCATATTTGCAAGATCGGCTCCGGCAGCGCCGCTTGTAGCAAGCGCCATTTCATGAAGGTCAATATCAGGCGCGGTCTTTACATTCTTAATGTGAACCTTCAATATATCCTCTCTGCCCTTCAGATCAGGCTTTTCAACTATAATTCGTCTGTCAAATCGTCCCGGACGGAGAAGCGCCTTGTCAAGTATCTCCGGACGGTTTGTTGCGGCAAGCACAACAAGCCCCTTTGACGAATCAAAGCCGTCCATCTCCGAAAGCAGCTGGTTTAATGTCTGCTCGCGTTCATCATTTGAATTCATCTGGTTATCTCTTGATTTACCGATCGCATCGATCTCGTCTATAAAGATTATACACGGAGCCTTTGCCGCCGCCTGCTTGAAAAGGTCGCGCACACGCGATGCGCCGACGCCGACAAACATTTCAACGAACTCCGAGCCCGAAAGCGAGAAGAACGGAACATTTGCCTCTCCGGCAACCGCCTTCGCAAGCAGAGTTTTACCTGTTCCCGGAGGTCCGACAAGAAGCGCGCCCTTAGGCTGCTTTGCGCCGATCGCGGTATACTTTAAAGGATTGTGAAGGAAGTCAACTATTTCATCAAGCGACTCCTTTGCCTCCTCCTGCCCCGCAACATCATTAAAGGTTACTCCGGTCTTGTTTTCAATATTATACATTTTGGCATGAGACTGACCTATTCCCATAATACCGCCCGAGCCGCCCATCTTCTTTGTCATAAGGCGCATGAAAAGCATTATGAGCAGATACATGAATACAATCGGGAGAATCCATGTCAGTATAAAGTTCAGAACTGGATTTGAATACTGTATCGGCGTTGAATACTTTATTCCTTTTTCATCAAGCTTATCAAGGAGTCTCTGGTCATTTATATATCCTGTATAATAAATCGGTCTTGAAGCTTCGGACTGCGCCTCAGCCGCCTCATCGCTTATTTTACCCATAAAGAGCAGTGAGCTGTCAGATACCTTCTGTATATCATCGGCGCTGATCTGGGGCTGTCCGTAGATTGTGATCTGATCGCCGCTGAGCTCTATCTCCGTTACTTCGCCCTCATCTATCATTGAAAGAAATTCATCATAGGACACCTCTGTTTTATCAGGAGATGTAAACGATGATATCAGAAGATTAAGACCTATTGTTGCAACGGCCGCTATCAGAAGAAATATCTGAAGCGGATTTTTCATAGGGGATTTCGGCGGCTGATTCCCCTGTGAGTTCTTTTTATTTGTGTTATTATTCATTCATGAGTCCTTTCAAGTTAATTATCGTACTATATTCAGTTTATCAGTTTATCACATTTATAAAAAAATTTCAACCGCATTTTAATATTTTTTTGTATTTTAACCGCTTTTTCAGAAATTGTTCACATCTTCACATCTTATATTGCAAGAACACTGCTTTTTATGATTGACTTTATGGCAATTTAATGGTATAATGTCGATGTATAGTATAAAAGGGAGATGATTTCGGAATTTTATTCCGGCTTTCTTCTTAACTTTAAGAAAGGAACTGATAAATAATGAAGAAAAAAATTTCATTAAAAAAGATGCTTTCCACTGCTGCAGCACTTGCGGTTTCTGCATCGACACTGCTCTCGGCATTCAATGTACAAGCAGCGTTCAGTGATGTACCGGAGGACTACAGCTATAAGAAAGCCATCACGACTCTGAGCAAGCTGAATGTAATAAACGGCTATGAGGATGGAACATTCGCACCTAACAAGGATATAACAAGAGCAGAGTTTACAAAGCTTCTTATCTATATGCTTGGATATGGGAATATTTCCACAACCACAACACGTTTCATTGACCTCGCCGAGAACCACTGGGCTAACGCAAATATCTCAACGGCTTATGATCTCGGAATAGTAAACGGTTACAGTGATACCTTATTCGGTCCTGACAATGCGGTTACATATGAGCAGGCTCTTAAAATGGTTGTCTGCGCTCTCGGTTATCAGAATGCGGCAGAGGCTATGGGCGGATATCCTGATGGATATATCGCAGAGGCTGTATCGCTAAAGCTTACTGACGGCGTTACTGCATCGGCATATACAGACAACGCTTCAAGAGGTCTTGTTGCGCAGGTTATGTACAACGCGCTTGAAATCGATATGTACGAGCTTAACGGTAACAAGTACGTTTCGACGGGAAAGAATATTCTGAATGACTATCTTGATACGTATATAATAAAAGGTACTGTAGTCGGTGTTGAGGAATCAATAACGATTGACTGCCAGGCATCTCTCAATCCCGGCTTTATAGCAATTGATGAAGCAACAACAGGCGATGAATATGTCATTGACTACACACAGTATACAACATCCCTTGCCGAAATGACAGACTACCTTGGTAAGACTGTTCAGATATATTATCGCAAGGACGGAAACAGCGAGGATCTTTTCCTTATAGACATTGATAATGAGACCTATAAAAACTCAGAGTTTTCCATTATGTACTATAACATAGACTCGTTTGACGGAAGCACTCTCAAGTATTATAAAGACGATTCCAATAAAAAGAATACGATCAAGCTTGATACGAGCAGCCTTACAATACGATATAACGGAAAGTCGATACAGAATGATGTAACGATTTCCGGCACGACCATAAATGACGAAGGAAACAGCGCGTCCATCAGTAAATACTGTTCTCCTTCAGAAGCGCTTGCAGAATGGCTTGACCCGGATAGTGATTACTTCATTTACGGTACAATAAAGTTCACTGATACAGGCTCAACAGGAAAATATAACATTGTTGATATCTATGACTATGACACTATAGTTGCCAACGCAGCGCCGTCATCCTCGGATTACAGAATTTCAGATAAGACGATAACCGGTAATTACCTCGTTCTTAACCCGGACAGCGCAGAGTATAAATTTACACTCACAAAGAACGGATCTAAAATTGCGACAACATCAATTGCCGCAGGCGATGTCATAAGCTATGCAAAGAGTCTTGATTCCGATGACTATTACTATACGGTATACGATACCGCAAAAAGCGTTAGCGGAACAATAACATCTCTTAATATCAGTGATGCTGCAGATGAAAAGACTGTATCAATTGATAACGTTGAGTATCGTATAACGGACCGTTTTCTCTCATATATGAAGAATAAGGAACAGGTAACACTTGAAACCGGCTCCACAATCACAGCATATCTTGATATGCTCGGTTCACTTGAATGGGGCACAATAAACAAGTCTACAACATATTACCCGTATGCCTATGTTATTGACGTCGCGCAGGACGGTGAGGATTATTATCTTAAAATGTTTGCGCCTACAAGCGGCAACATAACCTCCTTCACATCATCAACGGCATATTCTGTAAAGAGCTATAAGATTGCTGACAGCCCGAAGCTTAATTCAAAGAAATCATCACCGGAGTCAATTGTAGCACAGCTTGCCGCAAATGCGGCTGTCGCAAATCTTGATACACAGATTGCAGGCGCAAGCATAAAAACAACGAATTATAACCAGCTTGTCCGTGTTTTTTTCTCAGGTAACGAAATTGCGAACATCATAACCTTTGATGCATCCAATGACGGTAACAAAAACACCGACACAAGCAAGCTGGTGAGATTTCAGGCTATGAATCCTGAAACAAAATATTATGTGAGCGCATCAAGTGTTAAAAGCACGGCCTCAAGTACGGGTGCAACAATGTACTCAATAAAATCAACAACACCGTTGTTTGTTATTCCTAAGGACAGAAATGATACTGCATCGTATTCTCTCAAGTCCTCGATAACAACAAACTCAATGACCTCAGGCGGATCATATTATGTTGATGCCTATGATCTTGACGATACAAAATACCCGGCATGTCTGCTTATTTATAACTCATCACTTAAGAGCGGCACTGCTATTACCTACTCAACGGCATACAGACTTATCTATGATAAGATCAATCAGGAGGTTGACAGTGACGGAGATGTCGTAGATAAGCTCTACACCTACAATTCGGCTACTACAAAGAGTTCAACAACGATCGCCTCATCACCCGAAAAGGACTTCAGCCTTCTCGGCAAGGGTGATATAGTCCTTGTCGGCAGTAACGGCGATAAGGAGCTGGACACCTACATGCATGTTCAGGACTATGACGAGATCAAATCCGTACTCGCAGGCGAAACCGTTCTTGTTACCGACAATGAAGGCAATGAGAAATATGAGCGCTTCAACTGGACTGCGACACAGGAGCAAAATGAGGAAAATAATTGGCAGAAATACAAGTTCG
This sequence comes from Candidatus Ornithomonoglobus sp., assembly GCA_051877395.1. Classification (GTDB taxonomy): domain Bacteria; phylum Bacillota; class Clostridia; order UBA1381; family UBA1381; genus Ornithomonoglobus. The sequence continues at coordinate 502 of JBJEIV010000238.1, read as the reverse complement.
ACTTCCGTTATCCGAAGGCATCCGTAACCGACCTTGATAACTATTGGGTAACAGGCGGTAACAACACTGGTATTTCATCACGTGCCTTTATGTGTAATGTTCTCCAGGTGCTTGACTCGGAAAGCATGATTTATGTCACACCTAGCGGATTTGACGAAAGCGGCAACCTTTCGGGTGACTATATCACAATTAAGATTTCAAGCTCAACAAAAATCATAAGGTATGATTCTATTGAGGATGAGTTTACTCCTTATGCGGAAGGTACAGAAAGCACGGCTCTCGCCATAACAGATCTTAAGGGTGCTGAGGATTACGGTGACGGATGCTCAAAGATTCTCCTTACATATGTATCGGGAACAACAACATCCTCATCATCAGCTCCGACTGCAAAATTCATCGTAATCTATCAGTAATTACACAGTAAAGTATATAAAAGTGTCAGGATTTCAATCTTGACACTTTTTATTTTGTCAGTTATAATTAAAATAGCATATTTTATACT
>JBJEIV010000237.1:0-2251 GCA_051877395.1 Candidatus Ornithomonoglobus sp. | reverse complement strand
ATTTTAATCATTCCCTCAACTGTCATGGTTTCCTTTGTAACCACCAGGCGGCACTCCGGATATGCAGTTGCCAGCTCTGTTTTAAAAGCCGGACCTTTCATCTTGTTGCTCGGTGCTCCGTCTTTGATTCCCTGTGCCTCATAAACGCCGAGAATTGCCGGCAGAAGAGGATCATCCTCTCTTAAAATCAGAGCATGGTCAAAATTTTTCAGAACCTCCCATGCCGTTTTCTGAATTTCGTTACAGGGGAAAACCATATTGACTCCCTCTTCAATCGAATCCTCAACCTCAATGGTCAGAACGCCGGTGTGTCCGTGCAAATACTGTGCCTCTCCCTTAAAGCCATAGAAACGGTGTGCGTACTGCAGGTCTAATGTCGTAATACTTCTCATATTAAATACTCCTTTTAAAATTATATTTTTACGGGTAATTTGTGCGCCCGTATGCACGCTTATTAACTGTTTATGCCAAGTCGTCAGATTGCTGTTCGGGTTTTTGACATTCGGGACAAACTCCGCGGAAAATAATATCATATCCGGTAAACTCAAAGCCGTGATTGTTTTTTATACTCTTCTCCAGTCCTGTAATATATTCCATATCAACGTCAAATAATCTGCCGCACTTCTCACACTTTACATGGCAATGATCGTGACAGCAATGGTCAAAACGGTCCGGTCCGCCGGGAATTTCGATTTTTCGGATTTCTCCGGTTTCGGACAACAGCTTAAGATTTCGGTATACAGTTGCTCTGCTGATATTCGGGTGCTCCTGAGCAATCGCCTCATACACCTCATCTGCAGTGGCATGACACTGAAGCCTATTTACAGCCTCAAAAACCAAAGAACGCTGAATCGTGTTGCGCTTGTTCATAATCTCAATCATCCTTATTGATTCTTTATCTTTATTGATATTATATATCATTAAGGATTTTATGTCAATATAAAAATTGATTTCTCCTGAGTATTTAAATAAAAAGTTATATTTATTTTAAAATTGTAAATTGATAAACACAAAAAATTCCCTTGTTTCATGGAGAAACAAGGGAATTCATTAAATATAATGCAATCAAATCAAATGTATTTTCTAATCATCAAGCTTCAGTACTGCCATGAAAGCCTCCTGCGGCACCTCTACACTGCCAAACTGGCGCATACGCTTTTTGCCCTCTTTCTGTTTTTCAAGAAGCTTTTTCTTACGCGTAATGTCTCCGCCGTAGCACTTGGCAAGAACGTCTTTTCTCATCGCCTTGACAGTCTCACGCGCTATAACCTTTCCGCCGATACTCAGCTGTATCGGTATTTCAAACATCTGACGAGGGATATTATCCTTCAGTTTTTCGGCTATTTTTCTTGCCCTTGAATACGCTTTATCCGAATGGATGATAAACGAAAGCGCGTCTACTATGTCACCGTTGAGGAGCACATCAAGCTTTACAAGCTTTGACTGCTGATACCCGGCAGGCTCATAGTCAAAGGAAGCATAACCCTTTGTCCTTGATTTAAGGCTGTCAAAAAAGTCGTATATTATCTCATTCAGCGGAAGCTCGTAATGAATATCGACACGGTCGCTCGTGATATATGTCATATCACGGAACGTTCCCCTTTTATTCTGGCAAAGTTCCATTATTGTTCCGACATATTCCGACGGAGCATAGATATGCGCGTTGGTAACAGGCTCCTCGCAGTGGTCAATTCTCGCAGGATCCGGATAATGCGTCGGATTGTCAATCTCAACCATAGAGCCGTCCGTCATAAATATTTTGTATATAACACTCGGCACAGTTGTTACAAGGTCAAGATTATATTCTCTCTCCAGCCTTTCCTGAATAATCTCCAGATGAAGCAGTCCGAGGAAGCCGCACCTGAATCCGAAGCCGAGAGCACCGGAGGTTTCAGGCTCATAAGAAAGCGAAGCGTCATTTAACTGGAGCTTTTCAAGTGCGTCGCGCAGAGCCTCATAATCAGCGCCGTCCGCAGGATAAATTCCGCAGAACACCATCGGATTTGCTTTTCTGTATCCGGGAAGAGGCTCATCGGCAGGATTGTCGGCAAGCGTTACCGTATCGCCAACGTGTGCGTCGCTTACCGTCTTGATTGACGCGGTTATATAGCCTACCTCTCCGGAGGAAAGCTCTTTTGCGCTCTCCATTCCCTGAGCACGCATATATCCTACGTCTACAACGGTAAATTCAGCACCCGTCGCCATCATTCTCATCGTGTCTCCGGCTTTGATTTTGCCGTCCATCACTCTG